>DASXUA010000161.1:0-6234 GCA_036505095.1 Phycisphaerae bacterium | reverse complement strand
TTCGGCCGCGTCGCGGCGGGCCATGCCGACCAGGTCGCCCGCGCGGTCTGGGACGGGTGCGCCGTCCCGGACGCGGCTTGCCTGGGCCAGGCTGTCATCGTCGGTACGCATGCTCATCCTCCTCTGGCGACCGCCGGCGCTGAGCAGGCCGGGCAGCCACGGGAGTGCCTCCTACTCTCCTGAGCGCGAACGGCGCCGTTTACTTACGCGGGTTTGCTGAAAAATTGTGTCGAGGCCCCCAGCAGCTCGCGCAGACGGCGGTGGGCGCGGTTCCGCAGCAGGTACACGGCGCCCGGGCTGCGCTGCACGGCCGCGGCGACTTCCTCGATGGGCCGGCCTTCCAGGTCGTACAGCTCTACGACACGGCGATGGGATCCCGAAAGGTGCTCAATCGCATCCCGCAGCGCGTGAGCAATCTCGCCGCGCGCGGCCTCGCGACTAGGTGCCGCGCTTGACGGCGCGGCCAGTAACTCACACAAGTCGCGCGATCCGTCCGGCACGACAGTTTCAGTGGCGTGGCGGCCACCGCGTTTTTCGGTCTCGAAGGCGCGCAGTACCTCGATCAGGTTGTTGCGGGCCATGGCCTTGATCCAGGCGGCGAAGCCGTCCACCACGGGCTTGCGGCGCTGGATGTCGAGATGAACGTCGGTCCAGGTCTGCTGGATGATGTCGTCATCCGAGACGAGCGCCCGCCAGCGTTTGGGAATCTTGCCGGCCAAGTCGCGCCGCAGCACCGGCTCATAGCGCCGCAGCAGGCGCCCCAGCGCCGCCTGGTCGCCGGCGATGGACTGACGCAGCAGTTCGTCATCCGGTGGGCGCATGATCGAGCCTCGCGCGTATCAGTCTCCCTCCATTCAGGCCGGACAGGTGCGCGCCGAGTAGCGCGCCCGGCATGCACGGGAAAAATGCGAGGTGATTATAGCTGAATCATCGGCCCCGGCGAGTTGCGGCCCGGCCGATGGTGGTGATGGACGTCAATCCCGACTTCTGCGATCTGTTGCGCGCCTTGAACCACGAGAGCGCCCGCTATCTCGTGGTCGTCGAGGACGACGCCGCTAACACGGGCTTCCGAGCAGCGCTCCAGTTTTCAAGGCAGGTTTTTCTGGCTCCCGTCGCCCGCCAGCGCGGCGCGACGCTCTGGAGCCGGAGCGGCGCCGGGCGCAGAGGCGTGCACTTCCGCGCCCTCGCGCGGCTTGGTCAGCTCTTCGATCCGGCGGACCGAGAACGCCACGTTGGAACGATCCAGATCAGCCTCTTCATCCATGACGCGATGGTAGTACTCCAGGGCCTTGGCCCGATCGTGCAGGCGGAAATCATACACCACGGCAAGCTGGAAGCGGACCTGGTGCGGCGTCTTGGAATTCCACTTCAGCGCCCGCTCATACCACTGCACCGCGATGGTTTCCTGGTCCTTGAAATACTCCTTGTAGATCTCGCCGATGTAGAAGGCCGCATCGTCGATCTTGTCGCTGCTGGGATAGCGTTGCACCAGCTCGATGAAAGCCTTCAGCGCATCCTTCATGGTGCTCTCGCGATAGAAGACCGGCACGCCATGACCGCCCTTCTTGAGCAGGTCCATGCCGCGGTCGAAGAGCACGTCGGCCTCGGCGATCGACTCGTTGGGTCGCAGGGCATCGGATGGGATCTCGGCCGACATGATGTACTTGAAGGGCTTGACGTGGTTCAGGTCGGCCAATTCGAACTCGGCCCATTTGGCTTTCTGCTCGTAGCCGTGATCCTTGTAGTAATCGCGCAGCACGCGCAGGGTGCGGTGATACATGGCCCGGTGCGTGGCCATTTCCTCGACGAGATCGACCTCCGTGCGATCGACGACGTTGATGTCGGGCACGTCGATGCCCTGCGGCGCGTCGATGCGCGTCGTCGGGCCTTCCATCTTGTGGGACGGCTCGAACAGCGCATCGGTCTTGCAACCGCAAACCGAAACGGCGATCAAACCCAGAGCGAAAACCAGGCAGCGCGTGACGGACATGAGCCTCTCCTTGGCCAAAGCCATATCGACTCCATTCAAGCTGCCCAAATTATCGACCGGACGGGCCGGCCGTCAAGACCTTTCCCGGAGGTTTCCCGCCTACCAGCGACCCTCCTGAGACCCAAAACGCATCGCCAGCCGCCGCCTGAGGCCGCACCCTCTCGCTTCGCCGCGAAAAAATGAGCGGTTGGACGTTTGGACGGGTCTGGAAACTAGAAACTGGAGACCAGATCCCAGACTCGCTGTAGGCCTGACCAAGACCAGAGTGCCGCCCATCATAACTTCGTCGGACAAGTTTGCGAAAGTGTGAAACTTTCGAGAGTTTGCGGAGCGCGGACCGCCCCGCAAATGGCCGCCGAAGCGGTTGGAGCGTGCGGCGCGCCCGTTTTCTTGGTTTTTGTGAAAACTGTGACACTTTCGCCATTCCTTCGGGCTCCCCGCATCGGGTAAGCGCGGGGCGGCGCGACATCGCCGAGATCACGCGTAGCGCCGGTACCGTGGCCCGAACACGCTTGTTTACGCGCGCGGTTCTGAAAAGGGCAATGCGCATCGGGGTCCTCGGGCCGTCTACTTTCCGAACAGGCGTTCAGCACGATGCGGGTGCCGTAGACCACATCGTTTATCTAACCATACAACGCGCGCCGCGCTCGCCCGTCGAACGTGCTGGGAGCGTTCGCTGGTAGGTCGTCGAGTTCCGCAGCGCCACGCCCCACCCCGCCCCGCCACGGCGGGTCTGCGACGGCCCCTCTCTGGCGGAGTCGGAATTCGGCGGGGAGCGCAGACCCGCAACGTGCCGATATTTCCATTTGGCGCGGGCAATCGGCACAGGCAAGTGGTACCATGCCGGTTCACGCCCCATAAGGAGGACCGCATGGCCGCAGAACGAGCGAATCACGCGCGGTGGTTTCCGCTGATGCCCTTCAATCCCGGCATCGGCATTGCGCCCCCAACATCAAATTGGCGGCATCGACTCGCGCTGCTGCTCATTCTGCTGCTGCTCCCCGTGCGCGCGCGGGCCGGGGGCGGGCAGTTGGGGGCGCCGGGCGACCTGTATGTTTCGGCCAGCAACCGGATCGTGGAATTCGATGGTGAGACGGGCGCCTTTGTCGGCAACTTCGTGCAACCGGGCAGCGGCGGACTCGATGAGGCGAATGGGCTGGTGTTTGGGCCGAACGGAAATCTGTTCGTTGCGAACCGCATGCAGTTCCTGGACACGTCGGACCAGATCCTGGAATTCGACGGACAGACGGGCGCTTTCATCCGGGCCCTCGTCCCGACCGGCGGCGCTCAGAATACGGGCTGGTTGGACAGCGCCCAGCACTTGCTCTTCCGGCCCGATGGCAGGCTGCTGGTCGCTTCGGGCGACAGCGAGAGCATTCTGGCGTATGACGCCGCAGCGGTGCTGAACACGCCGGGCGCTTCGGCGCCGTGGCTGGGCGTTTTCGCGATCGGCGGTCCGGCACCGTCGCTACGGTATCCGTACACGATCCGTCCCCTGCCGAACGGGAACGTCATCGTGACGAGTGCCTACGGCGGGCAGTGGACTGATAACCACATTATCGAGTATCATGGGGCCACGGGGCGCCTGGTGCGCCATTTCACGGATCCGTTCGGCATGCCGTACCCGGTCGATATCCTCGCCCGGGCCAACGGTAACCTGCTGGTTTCCTATTATTACAATGGTGTCTATCAGTTCGAGGATGCCACGGGCAGCTTCCTGGGCATCTTCACGCAGCCCGGCGCGCAAACAGTATATGCCGGCATGACGTTGGGTCCAAACGGAAACCTGTTCGTGGCGGGCCGAAACGGTATCAACATCCAGACGATCATCCAGTACAGCGGCGCGACCGGCGCCCTGGTCGGCACCTTCGTCGCGCTGCCCTACACCGTGCTTCCGTCGCCGCACTATCTTGCGTTCAAACCGGCGCCGCCGGACCCTACGCCTGCACCTTCTATCTCAAGCGTTTCCGTGACCTCGCACGACGCCTGCCTGCCGCTTGCCGGCGTGGTGATCGCGGGAGCAAACCTGTCGCAACCCGACACAACGGTGATGCTGCGCAAGTCCGACGAGATAGCGGGTTACCTCGGGGTCGTCACTGGCGCGGACAGCACATCGCTGACAGTGAACTTTGATCTCGATCACGGGATGATCGCGACTGGCGCCTGGGACCTCGTACTCATGCATCCTGACGGGCAGTCGGCCACGCTGCCGGGCGCGATCCACATCACGGGCTGTCGTGCCGCGCACACCCGGAATCTGCTGTCGACGGCATGGCGCCATCGCGGACTGCATACGGTGTCCGGGATCATGGAATACAGCGGACAGAGCGGCGATGCGCTTGGCTGGGTTACGCAGGATCAAGCCGAGTCGACCCTGGGGGAGCTGTGGTTGGCTCCGGGCATGACCGTCGGACCGGGTGGTGACCTGTTCGTTGCGACAGGTGAGGCCGCACCGGATGCGGGCGATGGAGCCCAGGCAATCGTGCGATACGACGGGATCACCGGAGAGCGCCTCGGCGTGTTCGTTCCGGCGGAAACCGCGGGGATGCAAAGCCCCAGGGACGTCGTCTACGGGCCTGACGGTAGATTGTTAGTTCTGCACAGGCTCGAGCAGGGTCCGACGCCCAGCGGGATACTCGCATTTGACGGCTTATCGGGAGCCTTCGTTGCCGAGCTGGTCCCCTTGGGCGGCTGCGGGCTGTTCGACGCCGAGAAAGTTGCACTGTGCGACGGCAAGCTTTTCGTGGCCTGCAGCTACATCGGAGTTATTGAGATCGACGCCACCACTGGCTCGTGCCTGGGTATGCTGCGCTCCCGACGTTGAGTTTCTCTCCGGACGGTGAGCAGCTCCTGGTCGCGAAGTCGCTCGCGAACAGCGTCGAATCCTTCGATTACGCGAGCGGGGATTACTTAGGGCACTTTGTCCTTCCCGGATCAGGCGATATCGAAGTCGTCGGCGGCATGACGTTTGGCCCGAACGGGGACCTGTTCATCAGCTCGTTCCTGCCCCAGGGCGTTTTCGAGTACAACGGTGAAGATGGAGAGTTTGTCGGGGTATTCAGCTCCCTGTCGGCACCGGAGGACGGATCGGCAGGCTTTGATTCCGCGTTGCTGTTTGCGCCGGTTTGTGGAGACGCAGACAGTGACTGGCATGTCGACCTCCGCGACGTACGCGACTTTCAGAACTGTTACACGGGCGACGGCGCCGAGCCGTCGAACAGCAATTGCCTTATCTGGTTCGATTATGACCGGGACGGCTACATCGGTTCGTCGGACGCGATCGGCTTCGTGAATGGGTTCACGGGGCCCTAAGAGCACTTGGAGTCCAAAACGAGCCGCCCTCGGTCCATCCGGGACCGAAGGCGGCTTGCCAATAGCGGCATTGCTAAATCGGACTGCGGCGTCACACGTTACTTATGCGTAAACGTCTTTCCCGCCGCGACGGCAATCAGCCCGCGGGCGCTCATGAAATGACCGGGCGTGCCATCGCTGCCCATGGTGACATTCTCGTTGACCGCCAGCGTCCCGACTGACATGTTCAGCCGACCGTTCGTCGTCAGGGTCTTGTAGATGGCGATCTTCGAGTCGGCATCCCCCGTGGTTATCCGAAGGTTGCCATCGAGCGTGTTGAGCGTCCCGATGGTCGAAGCGAACTCAAGGATTGCGCCGGCAGCGTTGACCTCCCATCGGTCCAGGTTCGTGGTTGAATCGTCCACGGTTCCGCTGTTGAAAGATCGATTCAGCGGCACGTGCAATTCGCGCACGGGGCGCGGGCACGGTCCTGCCGATATACTGTATCCGCGCCGGTGCAGTTCGCGCCAGCCGGCGGAGGGCTTGCCATGACACATCCGCGTGCACCTCGATCCCGTATGTCCCCGATGCTCCTGGCGCTGCTTGCGTTGACTCCTTTGATTGCGCGCGGGCAGCAGGGGTTCTGTCTGGCGGATGCCAACAGCGATGGGCATCCGCTGTTCGGGAATCCGGAGTTCATGCTGAATCCGATCAGCGATGCGCTGGGCATGACGGCCATGGTGCCGACCTCCGCTGCCCTCGGCGATCTGGATGGCGATGGCGACGACGACGCGGTGGCCGTCTATGCCTACTGGCGGCCGGACTTGATGGACCAGACCACCATTTCGGTGCTGCTCAACGATGGTGACGGGATTTTCCACGCCGATGGAATCTACGAATGCGGCGATTACCCGAGCTCCGTCGCGATCGGTGATTTGAATGGCGATGGCTTG
>DASXUA010000160.1:0-6899 GCA_036505095.1 Phycisphaerae bacterium | reverse complement strand
CCCAGGCCAGACCCACGCGCCGCTCGGCCGCCAGGCGTCGCACATATTCGGCGATCTCCAACTCGCTGCGCCACAGGCGGGCGAACTCGGGAATGGCCCGAAAGATTTCATCGGTAGTCTGGATGGCGCGCCGGATGCGGGCCACCTCACCGGCCGTCTTGCGCCCGCGTAACGCGTTGATGATTTGATCAGCGCCGACCAACCGGTCACGATATGACGTATCAGCCAGATGGTCGTGCAGCAACAGGAACATCCCATGAGATAACCCGTCAGCCTTCACGTCGTCGCGCGAGTAGTTGATCGCGATCGACTTCGGGTCGATGCGTTGCAGCGTTTCAATCAGCGCTGTGCGGATGCCCTGCACGTACGGGACGACTTCACTCCAGGCGCCGGTGGCCTTCACGGCGTCGGCTTCGTAGTTGCCGACGATAGCGATCCGCTGACCGGAACGGGTAATCAGCAGCGCGCTTTGCCACGTCAAGTTCTGGCCCAGGATGAGCGGGAGTACCGTGTCGCCGCTCTCGGTGGTTTCGCGCACGAACGTCAGCCAGGCGTCGACGCCGAACTCATTGAGAATCCCGACCGCCTGTTCCACCTTCTCGATGATGATCGATTTCATACCGGCATTTTCCCGCCTTGCTGAACCCTGAACTCTGAACCCTCACTCGGGCCCTTGCCTGCCTCGGTTGCCCGGATATACTACCGTGCCGACGCATACGCGGGTGTAGCTCAGTGGTAGAGCGTCACGTTGCCAACGTGAATGTCGTGGGTTCAAGTCCCATCACCCGCTTCCCTGGGCGCATGGCTTCACGGCATGAGCCGGGTAGCCATGCCGGCGTGCTTATCTGCGCAGTTTACCCGCCGTGGCCGGCGTGAAAGTCCGCCACGGGCGGATCGGCCTGCGGCGGACATGCCACCCGACATCTCGATCGGACCTCCGCGGGGTACCGGCAGCATCAGCCAGGCGTTGGCTGCGGAGGGAGGGCATACGCGAAACAACCTAAGCGTCGGCCCGGGCGAAATCCAACCGGCGCCTGGCTGACCAAGTGGCGCGGCCGGATGCAGAAGTTGGTCCGGACGCCGGACGAGTGGAGGCAGCACAGCACAGGAGGCCAGCGGCATGACGATCAGTTCGGCCAAGTTCCAGCGGATCAACAACGTCGCCGACCAGCGTGGCGTGATCGCGGCGGCCGCCATGGACCAGCGCGGCTCGCTCAAGAAGGCCATCGCCCAGGCCAAGGGCGTGGATAAGAACGCCATCACCGATGCGATGATGGAAGAGTTCAAAGCGGCCGTCAGCCGCATCCTGACGCCGCATGCCAGCGCCATCCTGCTCGATCCGCAATGGGGCATCCCGGCGATGAAGGCGCGCCGCAAAGGCTGCGGGCTGCTGGTGGCCTATGAAGAAAGCGGCTACGACATCACCGGTCCCGGCCGATTGCCCTACCTGATGAAGGACTGGAACGTCGCCAAGATCAAAGAAATCGGGGC
This sequence comes from Phycisphaerae bacterium, assembly GCA_036505095.1. Taxonomy (GTDB): domain Bacteria; phylum Planctomycetota; class Phycisphaerae; order UBA1845; family UBA1845; genus DASXUA01. Next base: position 5,408 of record DASXUA010000160.1, on the reverse strand, counting down.
TGACTGCATCAAGATTCTGATGTACTACACGCCTTTCGAGAAGGCGGAGGTCAACCGCAAGAAGCACGACTGGGTGCGCATGATCGGCGAGGAATGCGCCGCCGAGGACATGCCGTTTTTCCTGGAGTGCGTGGCGTACGACGAAAACGAGAAAGGCGAGAAGTCGCTCGACTTCGCCCAGCGCAAGCCCAAGGCCGTCGAAGGCTACATGCGCGAGTTTTCCGATCCCGCCTACCGCGTTGACGTGCTGAAAGCCGAGATTCCGATCGACATCGGTTACATGAAGGGCTCGAAGGCCAACAAGACCGGTGAAGTGGCGTACGAGCGGTCCGAAGCCAAGGACATTTTCCGCCGCGCCTCGGCCGTCGCCAAAATCCCGTTCATCTACCTCTCGGCCGGCGTGGATGACGATGTCTTCCGCGAATCGCTCGAGCTGGCCGGTGAGGCCGGCGTCAGCTTCGCTGGCGTATTGTGTGGACGTGCTACCTGGAAAGAGGGCATCCCCGTTTACGGTAAACAGGGTCTCAAAGCGCTGGAGGATTGGCTGAGTGATCGCGGCGTGAAGAACATTCAGGCGCTCAACGCCGTTCTGGCCCACACGGCCAAGCCCTGGTGGGACAAGTACGGCGGCAAAGACAAGATCAAAGTCGAGTCGTGATTACGTTTAGCCGCAATCCGCCGCGGCGGGTGCGCTGCGGCGGAAGTCGCGCGCACGCCCAGCGCGGCCCTGACGGGCCTGCGGCTAAACTTGCGAACGGCGGGTTAAAGATCAGCAACTGCCAACTGGAGCAACCAATGGCCGACGAAGAAGTCGGAATCGACGAAGAGCCGGAAACCGCAGGCGCGGCTGAGCCTGAGCATGAACACGAGCACGCCGAAGCGGAGCTGCCCGAAGAAAAGAAGCTCATTGCCAAGCTCAAAGAATCGATCACCGTCGAGCAGCAGGACATCGGCACGCTGCGGAAGAAGCTGACCATCACGGTCCCGCGCGACGCGATCGGCGAGCGGCTGCACGAGCAGTTCAGCGAGCTGCGGCGCGATGCGCTGGTGCCGGGCTTCCGCAAGGGCCGCGCACCGCTGCGCCTGGTGGAGAAACGCTTCGGCTCCGAGGTCGGCGATCAGCTTATTACCCAGCTCGTCACCAACTCGTATATCGCCGCGACGGAAAAGCACGATCTCAAGCCGCTGGGCGACCCGCTCTTCTGGGTCAAGCTGTTTGAAGAGCGCACGCTGGAAGACGGCAAAATCACCCGCGTGGAAGCCGAGAAGCTGGTGGACATCGAGAAAGCCCTGGAGCATATGAAGCTGCCGCACGACGGCCCGTTGGTCTACTCGTGCGAAGTCGATCTGCGGCCGCAGTTCGAGTTGCCCAATTTGGAAAACATCCCGGTCAATAAGCCCAAGGTCACGATCACCGACCAGGACGTGGATTCCGAGACGAAGCGCCTCCTGGCGATGCGGGCGCAGCTCGTGCCGGTTGAGGAGGGTCCGATCCAGTCCGACGACGCCGTTATCGTCGACCTCAAGGCCGTGTGTGAGGGCGCGATCGTCAAGGAGGAGAGCAATGCGCTGCTGGCGGCGCGCGGTCAACTTTACGCCGGCATTCCGCTGCCGAACTTCGGTGAAGCCGTCGTCGGCAAGCGGCCCGGCGACAGCGTGACGCTGACGGCGACCATTCCGGACGATTACGAGAACATCGATCAACGCGGCAAGCCGGCCGAGTTCGAATTCACGATCCGCGAGTTCAAGCGCTTCAAGCTGCCAGAACTCGACCAGGAATTGCTCGGCTCGCTTGGGTTCGAGAACGAGCAGGAGCTGCGCGACGTGATTCGCCATGACCTGGATTCGAAGCTCGACCAGGCCGTCCGTAGCGGCATGCGAAACCAGGTGGCGAAGTATCTGATCGAGAACACGAAGCTCGATATCCCCAGCGGTGTCTCCCAGCGTCAGGCCGAGCGGCTGGTCCAGCGGCGGACGATCGAGATGTATCAGTTGGGCCTGCCGCAGCCTGAAATCGACAAACGCATGGATGAGCTGCGCGGCCAGGCGGCCGAGCAAGCCGTCAAGGAGCTGAAGCTCTTTTTCATCCTGGAGAGAATCGCCGAGGACCGCGAGGTCGAGGTGACCGAGGACGAGTTGAACGGCGCCATCGCGCAAATCGCCGCGCGGCGTAACCGGCGCTTCGATCGCATGCGCGACGAGTTGAGCAAAGGCGGCGGCTTGCAGATGCTGTACTTGCAACTCCGCGACAACAAGATCATGGATGAGCTGCTCGAGATAGCGCAGATTACGGAGACCGCGGGGCCGTCCGAATCGTCCCCGGCCGAACCGGAGTCCGCCCCGACGGAATAACGGCCATGGGGCAGCGCCACGTTTAGCCGCAGGCCCGCAGGGCCGCGCTGGGCGGGGTAGTGGTGTCGGCTACGCGAGCGCCTGTCGGCGGGCGAAGCGCACCCCTTCGGGGTTGCGGCTAAACTTGGAACGCGGGCGGAGCCCGGTTGCTCGGTTTACCGATGCGAGCGGTGGGCAGGACGCCGCCAGCGACAGGGCCTATAATGAATTGAAACACAAACCTGCGGCTCGTTTTGCCGACCAACAAGCAGAGTGTGAGACCTCGTAATCAGCGAGACGAATGAAATGATGGATCCCTTGCACCCACTGATCGCCCCGGTCAACCAGCAGTACCCGGCCTATCAACGCTATCGGGAGATGTCCATCGAGGACATGCTGCTGGAAAACCGGATCATTTTCCTGGCCGGCCCGATCACCGAGCGGACCGCCAGCATCGTCATTATGCGGCTGCTGTATTTGCAGTCGATCAAAAAGGACCAGGAGATCAACCTGTATATCAACTCGCCGGGCGGGTTGGTGGACCAGACGCTGGCGATTTATGACACCATGCAGTTCATGGGCGGCAACATCGCGACGTACTGCATCGGACAAGCGGCCAGCGGCGCGGCGATCATCCTGATGGCCGGAGCCAAAGGCAAGCGCTACATCCTGCCCAACGCCAAGGTCATGCTGCACCAGCCGTACGGCGGCATCACCGGCCAGGCCGAGGACATCCGCATTCAGGCGGAAGAGGTGCTCAAGGACAAGAAGCGTCTGAACGAGATCATCGCCAAGCACACGGGCCATGCCGTCGAGAAGGTCACGAGCGAGACGGAACGCGACCGATACCTGACGGCCGAGGAAGCCAAAGCCTACGGCGTCGTCGACGAAATCCTCCGCGACGAGCCCAAGAAAACGTGAGCCGCCTGTAGCGCCGGCACGTAGCGCCGGCATCTTGCCGGCACGTACCGCCGGCATCCTGCCGGCGCTTGCGTCCGAGCGAATGGATAAACAGAACGAGAAACCGCGACCGACGCCGGTCGCTTCCGGAATCCAACCATGACCAGCAACAATCTGATCCCCTTCGTGATCGAAACCACCGGCCGCGGCGAGCGCGCCTACGACATTTACTCGCGCCTGCTGAAGGACCGCATCGTCTTCCTCGGCGGTCCGGTCGATGACGACATGGCCAACGTGGTCATCGCTCAGCTTCTCTTCCTCTCCAACGAAGACCCCAAGAGCGACATCAGCGTCTATATCAACTCGCCGGGCGGTTCGGTCTCCAGCGGTCTGGCGATCTACGACACCATGCAGTTCCTGCGCTGCGACGTGGCGACCTACTGCGTCGGTTTGGCGGCCAGCATGGGGGCCGTGCTGATGTGCGGCGGCGCCCGCGGCAAGCGCTTCCTGTTGCCGAACTCGCGCATGCTGCTGCACCAGCCGCTGGTCGGTGGCGTCATGCAGGGCAGCGCCACGGATCTGGCCATCGAGGCCGAGGAGATCATCCGCATCCGCAAGCGGCTCTACAACATCCTGGCGGCCCGCACCGGCAAGAAGGTCGAGCAGATCGAAAAGGACTGCGACCGCAACAAGTGGCTCGAAGCCGAAGAGGCCGTGGATTACGGTCTGGCCGACAAGATCCTCGAACGCCTGCCCGAAAGCTTCGGCAAGAAGACCGAGTAGGCCCGATCCAGACACGACCTGACGAGTGATTCCGCCCTTCGACGATTCCGGTCACCTGCCTCCGGGAATCCATCCGGCCACGCTGGCCGAGATTGAGGCACGCTTCGGCACGCCGTCGGAGCTGCGGCGTGTCGAGATGGAGTCCGTCCGCTGGATGGTTGACTTGGCCATCCGCGCTGGCGTCCAGCGGATTGTGTTGAACGGCAGCTTCGTTACGGATATAATGGAGCCGAACGACGTGGACTGCGTGCTGCTCTTTCGCCCAGCGCAGCGACGGGATTCCGGCGCGCTGCGGGAACTGCTTGCTGGCCTGCCCTTTCTCGCCATGGACATCGTTCGCCGGAAGCGATTCCAGCAGTACGTCACGCGCATCTTTGCCTACGATCGCGACGAGGCGCCGAAGGGCATGGTGGAGGTGCTGATTTGATGTTGCAGAACGAACGTCAACTCGCCAACACGCGCAAGAAGCTTCGCCTGCTTGAAGAAAGCTACGAGGAAGCGCGCCAGGAAATCGATGGTGACGAGGAATTGCGGCAGGCCGAGCTGGACTCACTCAGACGCTTCATTAATCAGCTCAAGGAGGAGATCGCGCGCTACGAGACCCGCCAGCCGGCGCAGCGCTAACGTGACATTCCGGACCATAGCGGCGACACTAAGCGCCTATGGCCGATCTCGACAGCCAGCGCCAGATTGCCGACCTGCGGACACTGCTGGAAGTGTCGCGGCAACTTGGGGCCGTGACCGAGTTGCTGCCGCTGCTCAAGCAAATCGAGCAGGCGGCGCTGACGATTCTCGACTGCGAGCGCGTCACCGTCTTCCTCTATGACCCCAACGACGACGAGCTGTACAGCAAAGTGGCGACCGGGGGCGCGGATATCCGCTTTTCGGCCAAACTGGGGATCGCGGGCGAGGCGGCCCGCGCGCGGCAGATCGTCATCGTCAACGACGCCTATGCCGATGCGCGCTTCAATCCGGCCGTCGACAAAAAGACGGGCTTCCACACTCGAAATCTGCTGACGGTGCCGATGTTCGGCCATGACGGACGCGTCGTCGGCGTGTTGCAAATTCTCAACAAGCGCAGCGGGCCGTTTACGGCCGTCGATGAAGAGCGCGCCTCCACGCTGGCGCTGCTGGCGGGCGTGGCGGTCCATCGGCAGATGCTCATCGATGAATATGCCGAAAAGCAGCGCATCCAGCGCGATCTGCACATCGCCCGCGAGATCCAGCAGGCACTGTTGCCGCGCAAAAACCCCGAGCTGCCCGGTTATGACATCGCCGGCTGGAACTGCCCGGCCGACGAAACCGGCGGCGACTGCTTCGATTTCATCCGGCTGGCGGACAACTGCCTGGCGCTGATGGTCGCCGACGCCACCGGCCACGGGATCGGCCCGGCG
>DASXUA010000159.1:0-29922 GCA_036505095.1 Phycisphaerae bacterium | reverse complement strand
GCAGCATCCGGCCACACACACCACGCTGCGCCTGGTGCTGGAACTCGATGGCGAGCGGATCATCGCCTGCACCCCGCATATCGGTTACCTGCACAGCGGTTTCGAGAAGCTGGGCGAGCACCTGGATTACAACCAATACGTGGTTGTCACGGATCGGATGAATTACATCTCGCCGATCTCAAACAACATCGCCTGGCACACGGCTTGTGAGAAACTGTTCGGCATCGAGCCCACGCCGCGCTGTCAGGTGCTCCGCACGATTCTGGCGGAGATCGGCCGGATTCAGGACCACCTGCTGTGTGTCGGGGCGGCCGCCCTGGACCTGGGCGCCTTCACCGCGTTTCTGTACGGCTTCGCCGATCGCGAGATCATTTACGATCTGATCGAAGAGATTTCGGGCGCGCGCTTCATGCCGAGCTACACGCGCGTGGGCGGGTTGTCGCGCGACATGCCCCGCGAATGGCCGGAGCACGTGAAAGCCTTTTGCCGCAAGCTGCCGAAAACGCTCGACGACGTGAATTCGCTGCTGACGCGGAATCGGATTTTCATCGAGCGGACCAAGGGCATTGGCTATCTTTCGGCCGAAGATGCGATCAACTGGGGCTGGACCGGCCCGCTGGCGCGCGCCTGCGGCATCCGGCGCGACTTGCGTAAGGACGAGCCCTATTTGTGTTATGCCGACAACTGGGATGGGAAGGGTTCGTCCGCGGTGCAGTTCAAAGTGCCGATTTCGTATGGCTGCGACGCGTACGCGCGCTATCTGGTACGGCTCGAGGAGATGCGCCAGTCGCTGGTGATCATCGAGCAGCTTATCGACAACGTGCCGGCCGGACCGATCGACGTGCCGCCCGAAGGAAAGGTGACGCTGCCAGCCAAGGATGAGGTCTACTTCAGCATCGAAGGCGTCATTCATCATTTCGAACTGATCATGACGAATCGCGGGCACACGCCGCCGATCGGGGAGGCTTACGGCGCGAATGAAACGGCCAACGGCGAACTCGGCTTTTACCTGGCCAGCGACGGCGGTAACCGGCCCTATCGGGCGCGCTGCCGGCCGCCGAGCCTGATCAATTATCAGTGTTTTCCGAAGCTGGTCGTCGGGCATCAGATCAGCGACGTGGTGGCGATCCTCGGATCGCTGAACATCATCGCGGCCGAGTTGGATCGCTGATGGAGAGCGCCGCCGATACGGGCGACGCTACGCGTGAATAAATGGCCTGGCCCGTCATTGATCGTAAAGAACCAGCGTTCGAGCCGAACGCCCCGCCGGAGCTGGATGAGCCGACACGCGCCAAGATTCGCTCGTTTTTCCCGCGCTACGAGACCAAGCGCGCGGCCCTGCTGCCGGCGCTGCACGTCGTGCAGGACACGCTGGGGCACGTGAGCTGGAAGGCGATGGTGGAAATCGCGCAGGTCCTCGAAATTCATCCGTCGGATGTGTTCGACACGATCAGCTTCTACACACATTTCTGGACGCATCACCGCGGAAAGAAAGTGATCACGGTTTGCCGCAGCATCGCCTGCGAGTTGCTGGGCGCCAATGAAGTGCTCGAAACCCTGAAGCATGAACTGGGCATTGACGAGCATCAAACGACGCCTGACGGCAAGTACAGCCTGGTGACCGAAGAGTGCATCGCGGCCTGCGAATATGCACCGTGCCTGTTGATCAACGAGCGGCTGCACCGGTGCGTCAAGTCGGGCTGCGTGAAGGGGTTGTTGGCTGAACCTGAAAATGACAAGCTCGGCGTGCCGCGCAGCGATTTGTTCGATGCGGTGCAGCCGAAGGCGCCGCCGTCCGCGAAAGCTGAAGAAGCGGGCGTGGGACGAACGTCGGATATCCGCGAGATGCAGGAGGCCGGCTGACGTGCGGCAGGATATTGATGTTCGACAAGGTGCTTCATCGGCCGAAGATACTCCAGGCGGTCCGGCGCTGGCCGCGCTGGCGACACGTGCTGTTGGCCGGGGCGCTGGTCTATGCGGCTTCTTACGCGTGCAGCAGCTTCCGCTGGTGGCGGCCGGAGCGCGCGTTCAATGCGGGCGACAATCAGAACATCGCGGAAGCCCGCTCATGGCTGCGCGGACGGCTCGATCTGATCGTCGACGAGGTCTCCTTCCCCGACCCCAACGATACCGGACGGCCGTGGGATACGGCGTGGTTCGCGGGCCGGGTTTACAACCACTTACCACCGCTGGCGACGCTGCTGTTCGCGCCGCTGATGCTCTTATTCGACGAGCGCGTTCCGCATGTGCTGGTGATCGCCCTGACGGTGCTGGCTATGCCGGCGCTGGCGCTGCGCATGTTCCTGAACTGCACCGAGCGCGTCTGGCCGGCAGCGCTGTTGACGCTCGCATTTATGTTGGGCACGTCGATATTGCCTGTGGCCTACCGGGCCGCGACCGTGGGGCACGCCTACTACGTCAACCAGTTGCTCGCGACCAATGGTCTGTTGGTTTTTCTGGGGGAGTACTTCGGGCGGCGGCGAATCTGCCTGGCGGGCATCGGCCTGATCATCGCCTTCTGGTCACGCCAGCTTACGCTGGGCTACACCCTGCCGTTCCTGTGGATGGCCGGGCATGCCGATCGCAACGTTGGGGTGCCGGCCTCCGGTCGGCAAACGTGCAGGCCAGAGGCCCGCACCACAAGGCCTCGCGGTCGAGTGATCATCGCATGCCTGCTCGTCGCCGGGATGCTGAGCGTGCCCTTGCTGCTCAACTGGCTGAAGTTCCGCGATCCCTTTCAGTCCGGCTACGCTTACATCTACGTGGGCCGCAACGAGGCCTTCGCGCGCGACGCGCAATACGGCATCTTTTCGCCGCATTTTGTGCCGCGCAACCTGTACTGGATGAACGTGGGCTTGCCGCGCATCGTGCAGGCGGGCGGGCTCTACTTTCGTCAGGAGGACGACGACCGTTGGGACTGCGGCTACGACGCGCGCCTGCGCGCCGCGGGATGGATGTATCACCGTGTGAATCACGTCGCCACGGGCATCTGGTGGACGACCCCGTTGTTGCTGTACCTATTCGTCGACGGGCGGCGAATCTGGCGCGATCCGGCGCGGCGGATGCTGCTACTCGCTGCCGCGTTGGTGTATGTCGGGTTGTTGCTGTATCACGGGACCGGCCGGCTCCAGTCCGGATACAACCGCTATTCGTTGGACTACCTGCCTCCGCTGTTCGCGATCATCGCACCGCAGGTGTTCATGGCGCGCCGGCAGTGGATCACCCTGGTGCTGATCGGCTGGAGTATCTTGTATTTTCAATGGCTCATACCGCAGCGCTCCGCCTGGTGAGCGCGGCGCGGCATAGGAATATCTGAGGTGGACTGTGTCAGAGAGCGGGCCGACAACGCTGGAGCGATTTGCATGGATGCGGCAAATCGCGGCCTGGCCGCGCCGGCGGCAGGTCTGGGCCGGGGCGCTGCTGGTCTATGCGGCCTTCTTCGCGTTGAGCGATTTTTCATTCTGGCGCCCGGAGCGGCGCTTCGATGCAGGCGACAATTTGAATATCTGCGAAGGGCGCTCCTGGCTGCACGGCCGGCTCGATCTGATCCTCGACGAAGTCTCGCTGAAGTATCCGAACCCGACGGGCAGGCCGTGGGACTCGGCCTTCTACAACGGCCGGGTCTACAGCCATTTCCCGCCGTTCGCGTCGATGCTGTTCACGCCACTCGAGGCGCTCTGGCCCGATCGCATTCCACATCTGGCGGTGCTGTTGATTGCGGCGCTGTCCATTCCGGGTCTGGCGTATTTGATGTTTCTGCGCGTGACGCCGCGCGTGATCGATGCGGTGCTGCTGACGCTGGGGGTGGTTCTGGGCAGCTCGCTGTACTTTGCCATCGACAAATCGGTGCGCGGCGCGCAGGTCTGGCATGTCAACACGGTACTGGCGTGCGGCGCGCTGCTTTTGTTCCTGCGCGAATACTTTGGCCAGCGCCGGATCTGGGTGGCCGGGGCGGCGCTGGCGGCGGCGTTCTGGTCGCGGCAACTCACGCTGGCGTACGTGCTGCCGTTCGCCTGGATGGCGTGGCGCGGGCGCGAAAACGGCGCGGCGCCGCTGACCGCCAGACAACGCCTGCGGCGGCTGAGCGGCGCGGGCCTGGTGGTGTGCGTCATGATCGGGGTGGTCGCGACTTTCAACTGGCTGAAGTTCGATCATCCGCTGGAATCGGGCTATCGCTACATCTACGTCGGGCGCGACGATCTGTTCTCGCGCGACGCACAATATGGCATCTTCGCGGCGCACTTCATCCCGCGCAATCTGTATTACATGAACGTCGGGCTGCCCAAGTTCGTCAACGTCGCCGGCTGGTTCTATCGCCGCAGCGACGAGGGAAACTGGGAGTATGGCTACAACCCGCGCTTGCGGCAGATTCAATGGTGCTATCTGCGCGCCAGCACGGTCTCGACCGGCATCTGGTGGACCTCGCCAGTCCTGCTGTATCTGTTTTTCGATCTGCCGCGGATCGTGCGCGATCCGTCGCGGCGTGTGCTGCTGCTGGCCGTGGCGCTGGCGTTTGCGGGGCTGGTCTTCTATCACAGCACGGGGCAGGACCAGCGTGGTTACAACCGCTACTCGGTCGACTATATTCCGGCCATGATGGCGCTCATCGCGCCCTGGGTGCACGGTCGCTGGCGGCGCTGGATTACGCCGCTGCTGATCGGCTGGAGCCTGCTGTATTACCAGTGGATGATCCCGCAGAACTCGGCCTTCTGAAATGAGCGACTTCGAACCGGTCCTTTTGCGGAATCGCGGCGTCGAGGGCTCGACTTCGCTGGAGGTGTACCGCGCGCGCGGCGGCTATCAGGCATTGGCCAAGGCGCTCAAGACGACGCCGGAGGCCGTGGTGGACGAGGTCAAGAAGGCCAACCTGCGTGGGCGCGGCGGGGCCGGTTTCCCCGCGGGCGCGAAATGGGGCTTCCTGCCGAAGGATCGCCAGCACACGCTGCTATGCGTGAATGCCGACGAGTCGGAGCCGCCGACGTTCTGTAACCGCGTGCTGATGGAGTCGGACCCGCATCAGCTCATCGAGGGGACGATCATCGCGGCGTACGCCACACAATCGCAGATCGCGTACATCTACCTGCGCGTCGAATTCCACGAGGTATTCCATATCCTGCAGCGCGCGGTGGACGCGGCCTATGCGGCCGGCTTGATCGGCAAGAATATCCTCGGAAGCGGCTATAGCCTGGATATTTACCTGCATCGCGGCGCGGGTGCGTACATCTGTGGCGAAGAGACGGGTCTGATCGAATCGCTCGAGGGCAAGCGCGGCTGGCCGCGGATCAAACCCCCGTTTCCGGCCGTCGAGGGACTGTTCCGGCGACCGACCGTCGTGAACAACGTCGAGACGCTTTGCTGCGTGCCGCACATTATCGAGCGCGGTGCGAGCTGGTTCACCAGCATCGGTCCGCCGCACAGCACCGGTCCCAAGTTGTTCTGCGTGAGCGGGCATGTGAACCGCCCGGGTTGCTATGAAGCACCCATGACGATCGCGGTGCAGGAATTGATCGAGTCCGACCGCTTCGGAGGCGGGATGCGCGACGGGAAGAAGGTCAAGTGCGTCCTGCCGGGCGGGATTTCGATGGGGGCGCTGTCGGCCGACGAGTTGCACATGAAGATGGACTTCGAAGATCCCAAGAAGTTCGGGCTGCTCGGATTGGGGACGGCGGCAGCGGTCGTGATCGACGAAACGGCGGACATGCGGATGGTGCTGCGCAACATCGCCCGCTTTTTCGATCACGAATCCTGCGGGCAGTGCACCCAATGTCGCGAGGGGACCGCCTGGATGGACAAGATCGCCACGCGAATCGCACTCGGTCTGGGTCGTATGGAGGATCTGGACATCATCGACGAGGTCGCGGCCGAGATGGGCATGATGCCGGGCCTGTCGATCTGCGGACTCTCCGACGGCGCGACGTATCCCATCCGCACCATCATCAAGAAATTCCGAAAGGAACTGGAAGGCTACATCCGGCAGGAGGATCAGCAGCGCGTCGTGCAGGTGCTGAAGTCCCTGAACTGACTTAATGCTCGCGCAAGACGCAAAGACGCAATGTTGTGTTGAGCAATGACCCGCTTTGCGTCTTTGCGCCTTTGCGCGAGATTGAAATCGCATGGCAAAGATCACCATAGATGGGCGCGAGATCGAATGTCGCGACGGCATTCCCGTCCTGCAGGCGGCGCTGGAGGCCGGGTGGGACGTGCCGCACTATTGCTATCACCCGGGCCTGCCGATCGTCGCCTCCTGCCGGCTGTGTCTGATGGATATGAAGATGCCCCTGCCCAAGACGGGCGAGATCGACTGGTCGCCCAAGCTCATTCCGAGCTGCCAGACGCCCGTCAAAAACGGGCTGGAAGTGCGCTTTGCTTCGGAGAAGGTGCGCGACAACCAGCGGCATTGCATGGAGTACTACCTGCTGAATCACCCGCTGGACTGCCCGGTGTGCGACAAGGCCGGAGAATGCTGGCTGCAGGACTATTCCTACAAGTTCGGCAATCCCGCGTCGCGCATGGTGGATCAGAAGCTCAAGAACCCCAAGAAGGATATCGGCCCGCGCACGCTGCTGTATCAAGACCGCTGCGTGATGTGCTCGCGCTGTGTGCGCTTCTGCGACGAGATTGCCGGCACGCACGAGTTGGGCATCGTCAACCGCGGGGCCCGGGCCGAGATCGACGTCTTCCCCGGCATTCCGCTGGATAATGCGTTGCAGGGGAATGTCGTCGATATTTGCCCCGTGGGCTCGCTGCTCGACAAGGATTTTCTTTTCGATCAGCGGGTGTGGTTCATGAGCAGCACGCCGTCGATCTGCCCGCGCTGCGCGACCGGCTGCGCCATCCACGTGGACCACAACGAGGGCGTGATCTATCGGCTGCGGCCGCGATTCAATCCCGGCGTCAACGACTGGTGGATGTGCGATGAGGGGCGCTTCGGCTGGAAGTACACGCACGATCAGCGGCGCATTGCGGCACCATTGGTGCGCCGCGGCCTGTTCGCAGACACGCCGCAATGGCGTGACCTGCCGGATATTCTGCGCGTTCGATTGGCCGGTAAGGCGCAGCAGCCTGGATCGGGGAAGGTCGCGCTGGTGCTGTCGCCATTCGTCGCGTGTGAGGAAGCCTGGCTGCTGGTGAAATTTATTCGCGACCTCACCGCGGATGCAACTTTGTGCACGGGGCCCGTGCCGGTGGTCGGCGACGATCAGCGTTTCCCCGCGGGGGCGGCGCCCAACAGGGTGAAGTTCACCATCCTCAAGGAGAAGTGCCCGAACCGCCGCGGTGTCGAGATGATCTTGAAGCATGCCGGCGGAAACGTGATCGCGTTCGAGGACTTTGTAGCGCGCGGCAAGCAGGGCGAGTTCGCGGCCGTCTGGATCGCGGGCGGCTATCCGGATGCGTGGGTCACAAAGGACTTGCTGGCGGCGGCCGGCAAGGCTGAGCTGCTGGTCGTGCAGGAGATGTTTCCCAGCGAGTTAACCGAGGCCGCAACGATCGTGCTGCCGGCGTGTGCATCGGCCGAACGCGAGGGCTCGTTCGTCAATGCCCAGGGCAAGATTCAGCCGTTCGAGCGGGCGATCGAACCGCCGGAAGGGGCGCACTTCGACGGGCAGTATCTGTTCGAGCTGGCCGGCTTCAGCGGGCTGTACACCGGCGAGCGCGTGCGCGAGTTGATGGCCGCAACTATGCCCGAGTTCGCGGCCGTGCATGTGCCGCCGCTACCGCCGGCGCACGCGCATTAAGCACTTGGGACTCTGAGGCGCTGAGGACGCAGAGAAACGACTTTGATCGAATTCTTCAAAACCCAGTTCGGCTTCAGCATCTTGCTGGCGTTCATCGTGATGAACGTGATCCTGCTGGCCGTGGCGTATTGCATCTACTTCGAGCGCAAGGTCTCGGCTTGGATTCAGGACCGCATCGGGCCCAACCGCGCCGGTCCATGGGGCCTCCTGCAACCCCTTGCCGACGGCCTCAAATTCATCCTGAAAGAAGACATCATTCCCGAGCACGTCGACAAACCGCTCTTTGTTCTGGCGCCCGCCATCATCATGATTGTGGCGCTGGTCGGCTTCGCCGTGATTCCCTGGGGCGGGCAGGTGGACCTGGGCGGCGCGAAGCTGATCGACGTGCAGGTGGCCAATCCCGACATCGGGCTGCTGTACATTCTGGGCGTGACGTCGCTCGGGGTTTACGGTGTCGTGCTGGGCGGCTGGGCCAGCAACAACAAGTATTCGTTCTACGGCGCGATGCGCTCCACCGCCCAGATGCTCAGCTACGAGATTCCGCTGGGGCTCGGGATTCTGGTGGTCGTGCTGACTTCCGGCCAGTTGCGCCTCGAGCAGATCGTCCGTGCACAAATCCCGTTCACTGACCCGCAGTCCGGCGCGCACCTCTGGGGCATGTGGAACATCTTCCACCACCCGTTTGTGTTTCTGATCGTGTTGACTTGTCTGTTTGCCGAGACGAACCGCACGCCGTTCGATCTGGCCGAGGCCGAGCAGGAACTGGTCGGCGGCTACCATACCGAGTACAGCGCCATGAAGTTCGGGATGTTCTTCCTGGCCGAGTATGCCCACATGATCACCGGCAGCGCGTTTATGGCCGTGCTGTTCCTGGGTGGCTGGAGCCTCGATCCCATCGGCGTCGGTTGGATGCAGTGGTTCCATCACGACACGTCGCTGCTGGCGGCCGTCCTGCGGATGCTCGTGATGGGCATCAAGATCGTGATCTTCATCTTTGTTTTCATGTGGGTGCGGTGGACGTTGCCGCGTTTCCGCTTCGATCAGCTCATGCGGCTGGCGTGGAAGGGGCTGGTGCCGCTGAGCCTGGGGCTCACCGCCTGGACGACCGGGCTGGTTTACTTCGGAAAGCCGACGACCTGGCCTTTGACCCTGCTGGGCGACATCGTCATCATAGCCGCCGCGCTGTTGATCGCCGCGCGGGCGCGCACGCCGGTCAGCGGCCGGCAGGAGAGTCTCCCGGCTGTGCCGGTGACGTAGGGTTGCGACGCTGAGACCCTGAGGGCGCTGAGAAGAGATTTGGTTAAGGCTATTCTCAGTTCCTCAGCGTCTCTGCGTCATAGAGTGATGGCATGAGAGACGAAGACATCGTCGTCATTGAAGAGCCGCCGCTGAATCCGGCCGAGCGGCTGTATCTGCCCCAAATCATCGAGGGCATGACGACCACGTTCCGGCATATCTTCAAGAAGAAGATCACGGTCCAGTATCCCGAGGAGCAGAAGCCCGTGCCGCTATGGTATCGGGGCGTGCATCGGCTCAACCGCGACGAGCACGGCCGCGTGGCGTGCGTCGCGTGCTTCATGTGCGAGACCGTCTGCCCGGCCCATTGCATCCACATCGTGGGGGCCGAGGCGCCCTGGCCGGATCGCGAGAAGTATCCGGTGCAGTTCGACATCGACGAGCTGCGCTGCATCTACTGCGGCATGTGCGAGGAGGCCTGCCCGGTCGACGCCATCGAGCTGACGCCCGTCTACGAACCGGTGGGCCGGACGCGCGACGAGATGGTGTTCGACAAGGAGAAGCTGCTGGAGATGTACGATCGGACGATCGCGCTCAAGCCGCGGAAGGATCCGAAGATCACCGGTTATCCAGGCACGGGCGGACGACCCGCGACCCATGATCCGCGTGAGGAGGGAGCGGCGTGAGCGGCGCGCTGGCATCCTGGCTGTATCCGATCTTCGCGCTTGCTGCGGCGGCAACGTATCTGCTGCTGCCGGGGGAGCGGCGCACCAAGCCCGTCGGGGCGCTGCTCGGTCTGGCGGCGCTCGCCGCCTTCATCGTGCTGATCGTCACGCGCGTGGCGCTGCCGGCGAGTTCGAGCGCGTATTTCTGCGTCTGCGGCGCCGTCGCGATTCTCGCCACGGTGCGCGTGATCACGCATGACAAACCGGTGTATTGCGTGGTGTATTTCGTCCTGGTGGTGCTGGCGGTGGCGTTTCTACTGGTGGTGCAGCAGGCGGAATTCCTGGCGGTCGCGCTGGTCATCATCTATGCCGGGGCGATTCTGGTGACGTACGTGTTCGTGCTGATGCTGGCCCAGCAGAGCGGGGCGCCGGTGTACGACCGGCGGGCGCGCGAGCCCCTCGCGGCGGTGTTTGTCGGATTCATATTGATGGCAGCGGTGGCGGCGCGCGCCGCTGATCTGCCGGCAGCGCGGCCGGCAGCGGCCGGTGCGGCGCCCATGGCGGCGAGCGCCACGGGCCAGAACCCGGGTAATACCCTCGATGTGGGCACGACCATGATGACGCGCTACATCATCGTCTTCGAGGTCGCGGGCCTGCTGCTGCTGGTCGCGATGATCGGCGCGATCGCCTTGGCGCGGAAGCGCGTACCGGCCGACGAGTATTTCCCACCACCGCCGGAGCCGGGCGTGATCGGGCGGCAGGTGGCGCCGTTTTAGGATTGCTGATTTCAGATTTCCGATTTGAGATCGCCGTCTCAAATCCGCGATCAGAGGCGGAACGTCGATGCCCGAGACAGCAGCTTATGTCATCCTGGGTGCGATCCTGTTTGCTCTGGGAGTAGTTGGGTTCCTGGCGCGGCGGAACCTGATCGTGATGTTTCTTTCGACCGAAGTAATGTTCCAGGGCGTGCTGATCAACCTGGTGGCGTTCGGCCGGTTGCACCACCAGATCGATGGGCAGATTTTCGCCCTGTTCTTGCTGGTGATCGCGGCAGTCGAGGCCGGGTTGGCGCTGGGCCTGGTCGTGTTGCTCTACCGCCGCCGCCAGACGCTGGATGCCGAGGCGTGGTCGACCATGCGCGGTTGAGCACGTTTAGCCGCAACCCCGCAGGGGTGCGCTGCGGCGGGCGTCCAACGCTCCGTCCGAGCGCGCCCCGGAGTTTACCCGCCGCGGCGGGGGCCTGCGGCTAAACGTGGGCCCCGAATCGGATGTGATGATTACAACCTACGCCATTCTTATTCCGTTGCTGCCGCTGATCGGTGCGGCGCTGGCCGGCGCGCTCGGGCGGCCGGTGCTGCGCGCGCGGACGCATTGGGCTGTCATTCTGGGCGTTGCGGGTGCGTTCACCTGCTCAGTCGCGATCTTCATTTCGTACGGAGCGGCGCATGGTGAATCTGTCGGCATTCGCGTGCCCGTGTACCACTGGATCGCTACGGGCGTGGAGCGCAGCTTCAATGTGGAATTCCTCGTCGACCCGCTGACGATCATCATGCTGCTGACCGTCACGGGCGTGTCGCTATTGGTCGTGATCTATTCGCGCGACTACATGCGGCACGCCGACCACCCGCTGCGCGGTTACGAGCGTTTCTTTGCCTTTCTGGGGCTGTTCGTTTTCTCGATGTGCACGCTGGTGCTGGCGGGCAACTTCCTGCTGCTCTATCTGGGTTGGGAGGCCGTGGGGCTGTGCAGTTATCTGCTGATTGGCTTCTACTACGACAAGCCCAGCGCCGCGGCCGCTGCCAAGAAAGCCTTTCTCGTCAATCGCGTGGGAGACTTCGGCTTCGGGCTGGGCGTGTTGCTGATCTATCTGACGTTCAACTCCCTGTCGTATGACACAGTCTTCGAGATGGTGCGCCAGGGCGTGATGCCCGGCGGCGAACCGATTCCCGACGGGCGGATCGCCATAATTGCGCTGCTGCTGTTCTGCGGAGCTGTCGGCAAGAGCGCGCAGCTTCCGTTGCACGTCTGGCTGCCGGACGCGATGGAAGGCCCCACGCCGGTCTCCGCGCTGATTCACGCGGCTACCATGGTGACCGCCGGAGTCTACATGGTGGCGCGCTGCGGCGTGATCTTCACGGCTTGCGAAGGCGTGATGAATCTCATAGCCATCATTGGCGGCCTGACGGCGCTGTTCGCGGCGACCATCGCGCTCACGCAGCATGACATGAAACGCATCCTGGCCTATTCCACGATCAGCCAGCTTGGTTTCATGTTTCTCGGGCTGGGTGTCTTCGCGGCCGGGGCGGCGATCTTCCACTTGTTCACGCACGCGTTCTTCAAGGCGCTGCTTTTCCTCGGCGCGGGCAGCGTCATGCATGCGATGGGCGGGATCATCGATCTGCGCCAGTTCGGCGGTCTCAAGAAGGTGCTCCCCTGGACCTACCGTACCTTTCTGATCGGCGGCTTGGCATTGGCGGGATTCCCGCTGCTCTCCGGCTTCTTCAGCAAGGACGAGATCATCCATGCGGCCATCGCGCGTCAGCCCGTCCTGGGAATCATGGCGATGGCGACGGCCGTGCTGACGGCCTTCTACACCTTCCGCATGTTTTATCGCGCATTTCATGGACCAACGCGCGTACCGCCGGGTGTGCATCCACACGAATCCGGAGCCTGGATGCTTGTGCCACTGTTCGTGCTAGCGATGGGCGCCGCGGGCGCTGGATTCTTGAACGTGCAGTTTGCTCGCGGCGGATTCCTGGGATTCGTCGTGCCGCACGGCTGGCTCGGACGTTTCCTGGAGCCAGCCCTCGAGGGATTCGGTGCACATGCCACGGCGAGTGAAGCGCCAGCGCCCGGCGGGCACTTCAGCCAGTATGGGTTGCTGTACATGGCGGCCCTGTCGGCAATCGCGGGTATTGCTGCAGCCCGATATGTCTATGTGCGAAGGCCGGTCCTGGCGGAACGCGCCGCGGCCGCGGCCCCGCGCGTTTATCGAGTGCTTTTCAACAAGTACTACGTTGACGAGCTGTACGATCGCGCCATCGTTCAGCCGCTGTGGCGACTCGGGCGCGCCTGCTTCTCGATGGACAACTATTTCATTGATGGACTCTTGTGGCTGATCACGGCGATTCCGCGCGGGCTGGCGTTTGTGTTGCGCACGGTGCAGGCCGGCGCGCTGCAGGGCTACGGCTTGGCGATGCTGGCCGGGTTCATCATTCTGTTGATTCTGGCGCTGCGTTAAAAAATGGATGCCTGGATTCTGACCATCACGATCTTTTTGCCGCTGGCGGGCGCAGTGCTCATCAGCCTGATCCCGGCCGAGCGCGCCGCGGCCATCCGCCGTGCAGCGCTGGCGATGTCGGCGCTCACGCTTGTGGCTGCCATTGTGGCTGGCGTTCGGTACCACGCGGCACAGCAGCTCAATCCGCAATCCGACTATCAATTGCGCGCGCAGTATCCGTGGTTCTCGACCGGCACGATGGCCGACACGACCGAACACGATCTTGTCGATACTCCGTGGTGGGCAGGCAGCGCTATCACTTTCCCCGTGGATATCGGATACAAAGTCGGCATCGACGGGATCAGTGTCTGGCTGCTGCTGCTGACCGCCTTTCTGACGCCGCTGGCCATCTGGGCCAGCTTCACCGGCGTCAATGAGCGCCTGCGCGAGTACTACGCGCTGATGCTCGTTCTCGAAGCGGGCATGCTGGGGGTGTTCTGCGCGCTGGACCTACTGCTGTTCTACGTTTTCTTCGAGTTCACGCTGATCCCGCTGTATTTCATCATCGGGATTTGGGGCGGCGCGGCCCGGCGACAAGCGGCCAATAAGTTCTTCATCTTCACTCTCGCCGGTAGTCTGCTGACATTCGCGGGCGTGCTGTACACGGCATACTTCGCATTCACGAAAAGCGGCGAGTTCACGCTCGATCTCGTCAAGCTGGTGAAGCTCGGTCAATTCGGGGCGATCCCGTTCGGAGTGCAGTGGTGGTTGTTCCTGGCGTTCGCGGCCGGATTCGCCATCAAGGTGCCGCTGTTCCCAGTGCATACCTGGTTGCCGCTGGCGCACACCGAAGCGCCGACCGCGGGGAGCGTGATTCTGGCCGGCGTGCTGCTGAAGCTTGGGACCTACGGCTTTTGCCGCATCAGCTTGGCGATGTTGCCCGCCGCGGCCGCCGCCCTGGCGCCCTTCATGGCCACGCTCGCCATCATCGGCATCATTTACGGCGCACTGGCCGCGTGGGTGCAGCGCGATGTCAAGAAGCTTGTGGCTTATTCGTCGGTATCGCACCTGGGCTTCTGCATGCTCGGGCTTTTCAGCCTGAAGATGGCCGGTGTGAGCGGCGCGGTGCTGCTGATGGTCAATCACGGGCTTTCCACTGGCGCGCTATTCCTGATCGTCGGCATGATTTACGAGCGCTATCACACGCGCGACATTCATGCGATCGGCGGTCTCGCCCGCCCGATGCCGTGGATGGCGTTCTTCCTGGTCGTGTTCACGCTTTCGAGCATCGGTCTGCCGGGCCTGAACGGCTTCGTCAGCGAATTCCTGGTTCTCTTGGGGACGGCGCTTTCCGGGAACACGACCGATCAGTTCGCGGCCGGTCCGTTGGGCTACGCTTATGTTGTGCCGGCCGCGGTGGGAATCATTCTCAGCGCGGTCTACATGTTGTGGATGTGCCAGCGCGTGCTCTTCGGCCCGCTGACCGAGCCGCCGCATACGCCAGATACCTCGCGGAGCCTCTCACCCGACCTCACCCGCCGTGAAATCGCGATCCTGACGCCGATCGCCCTGGCGTGTCTGGTGATCGGCGTATATCCGAACCCGTTATTAAATAGCATGAACACCTCCATCGCCGCGAATATTCTGGAGCCTCGCCAATTGCATTTTGCAACGGACGAATCCGCCCTGGAGCGCCATACGATGGTCGCCACGGATGAAAATACTGACCGCGGTAGCCGATCCGAATTCAACCCCGCCCCGGAGGCAGGCGGGCGCAAGTTTGAGCGCGGCGCGCGGACAAGCCGACTCGAATTCAACTCCGCCCCGAAGGGGCGGAGGATTGTAGCCACGAGTGAAACCCGTGGTATCCGATCGAGCAAAATCAACCCCGCCCCGGAGGGGCGGAGGAATGGCGCGCCCGCACTTGAGCCTGGATTTCCTCCGCCCCTCCGGGGCGGGACTCCTCCTGCGCCTCCGTCACCACGGGCTGCGCCCGTGGCTACATTCGTCCGCCCCGTCGGGGCGGTCGCGCCCCTGTTTTTCTCACCCGCCTTTGCGGCAATCCCTTCCCCCGAAATCCCGGCGCCGCTGACCACCGACAATTTCACGGCCAGCCCCGCGCTGGAAAGGACGGTCCGATGAACGGGCTGTCCGCCTATCTCACCACGCTCGCGCCCGAAATCGTGCTGACGGTCGGCGCGTGCGCGGCCATCCTGCTCGGTGGACGCCGCGCAGCGCCGGTCGCGCTCCTGGCGACGCTCCTCGCGTTCGGATGGGTGCTCGGCGCCGGAATCGACGAAACGCGTCTGCCCGGATTGCGGTTTAACGCGCTGAGCTTCTACGTCCGCGCCATCACGCTGGGCGTTGGGCTGCTGATTCTGTTGGTGAACTGGCATCTGCCGGTCGCGGCCGAGCGCGGCGAGTTCTTCGGCATGATTTTGTTTTCGATGACCGGCGTGATGCTGACGGGAGCAGCGAATGACCTGCTGGTGCTGTTCTTCAGCCTTGAACTGGTCAGCGTGCCGATCTACGTGCTGGTGGCGCTGAGCAGTCCGGACAAACGCGCCTCGGAGGCCTCCGTCAAGTATTTCTTCCTCGGCGCGCTCACCGCCGCGCTCATGGTCTACGGCTTCAGCTTCCTGTACGGCGTCGCCGGAACCACGGAACTGTTCGGCGCCGACGGCGGCGGGATCGCTGGATATCTAGCCGGTGGTGGCATGCGCGCGCCTTATGCATTGATTGGTTTAGCGCTGGCGTTCGCCGGGATAGCTTTCAAGCTGGCCGCCTTTCCGTTCCACGTTTATGCGCCGGACGTTTACCAGGGGGCGGCCTCGACGATCACCGGCTTGCTCGCTTTCCTGCCCAAGCTGGCGGGGCTAACCGCGCTGACCATCGTTCTGCTGGCGGCTGGCTGGAATAGCGGCGGGCGCTCGGCCGCGATCATGTGGCTGTTGTGGATCATCGCGGCGGGCACCATGACGGTCGGCAACGTGTTGGCCTTGCTGCAACACAATGCCAAACGGATTCTCGGCTATTCGAGCATCGCCCACAGCGGTTACATGCTGATCGGTGTACTGGCGGGTCCGGCAGCCGGCGAAGGTCCGCTGCGCGATGGAACGGCCGCCATGCTGTTCTACATCGTGGTCTACGGCGTGATGAACCTCGGCGCCTTCGCGGCGCTGGGGGCGATTTCTGTAGACGGCCGACCGGCGGAGGAACTGGAGGACTTGAACGGCGTGGCGCGCACCCATCCGGGCCTGGCGCTGGCGCTGGCGATTTGCGTGTTCAGTTTGATGGGCCTGCCGCCGACCGCCGGATTCCTGGGCAAGGTTTACGTATTCTCCAGCGCGTTCTCCCTGCCGGTGACCGATCCGTTCCGCGTGCCGATGATCGCGTTGGGCATCATCGGCGTGGTGAACGCGGCCATCGGGGCGGCGTATTATTTGCGGATCGCGGCCGCCTGCTATCTGACTGAGGTCAAGACCCCCCAGCAGCCGGCGGGCGACCGGGCGTTGCGCTTCGGATTGGCACTGTGCGCGCTCGCCATGCTGATCCTCTTCGTCTGGCCGCGCGGGCTGTCGCGTCAGGCCCAGCAAGCCTCACGTGGCCTGACGTCCAGCGAGTTCAGAACCGCGAGCGTAAGCGAGCGTCGTTGACGTCCTGCTCGCCAGACGTACCGTCGTTCAACCATGTCGCCAACGCCTGATCAGAACCGCGCGCGTAAGCGAGCGCGCGAGATGGAGCACGAGCCTCAGGCGCAGAATACGCTCGCTGGCGGTTCTGAAAAACGCCGTCGTCCGCGCTACCCCGGAACGCACCCACGACAGTTCGAACAGCGTTATAAGGAACTCGATCCTGAAGCCCATCCCGAGATTCAGGAGCACGTTCGCGCGCAAGGGCGTACGCCGGCCGGCACACACGTTCCGGTTCTGCTCAATGAGGTCATGGATAGCCTCGCCCCGGCCCCGGGCGAGATCGTGGCCGATTGCACCGTCGGCTACGGCGGACACGCGGTCGAATTCCTGCGGCGCATTGCTCCGAATGGACGATTGATCGGTTTCGACGTCGATCCGGTCGCGATCGAGAAGGCCCGCGCCCGCTTGGCGCGCGTCGGGGGATCGTTCAGCCTGCATCGCGGCAACTATGCCGGGATCGGCAAGCTGCTCGCGTCCGAGCGGTTGGCGGGCTATGACATCATCTTCGCGGATTTGGGCGTTTCGAGCATGCAGATCGACGATCCGGCGCGCGGCTTCAGCTACAAGCATGACGGGCCGCTCGACATGCGCATGGATGCGCGCATCCGAAGCACGGCCGCGGATCTGCTGGCAACGCTTTCATTCGAGCAGCTCTCGTCCGCACTGGCCGTGTTGGGCGATGAGCCGGACCACGAGCGGATCGCGCGCCGCATTGTGCAGCAACGCGCCAGCCACCCGATCGCCCGCACTTCCGATCTGGTGCGTCTGATTCTCGATGCCAAGGGACTGGCGCGCCGCGCATGGCGACAGCCGGCCGTCTCGGGCGCGGGCGGTATCCACCCGGCCGCGCTGACCTTTCAGGCGCTGCGCATCCTGGTGAACGACGAGCTGGCGGCACTGAGTCAATTGCTGCGGATGGCTCCCTACTGCCTGCGCACCGGCGGCCGCATCGGGATTATCAGCTTCCACAGTGGCGAGGATCGCCTCGTGAAACACGCCTTCAAGGACGGCTTGCGCGCCGGCGTCTACGCGGCTGTGTGTGAAGAAGTTGTCCGACCGAGTCCCCAGGAGCTGCGCGCGAATCCGCGCAGCGCCCCCGCCAAGTTCCGCTGGGCACGCAAGCCTCACAGTGAGCATTGAATGTGGGTGCTACGCGTCTAGTAACGCCAAAACGCGCTAAAGAAACCGCCAAGACGCCAAGCTCGCCCAGAATGGTTTCTTGGCGAGCTTGGCGTCTTGGCGGTTCTCAATCAGTTCGGATGCGGCGGCGGCGGCCAGGTCTCCGTCTCGAGGCGCTCGCGCACCCGCCGGTGCTGCTCGATGAGTTGCATGAGGCGACGGATCACGATCTCCACCCGCACGGGAACGGAGGTCTCCTCCAGCACGCGCTGCTTGAGTTCACACTCGTCGTTGGGAATAAAATGATAAGCCAGCAGATCGGCGATGCTCTCGACCGACGACGCCGTTTCGAGCAACTTGCTGACCACCTCGGTGGAGCAGATTTCACGTTCGACCGCCTGGTTCAACAAGCTACGGAGCCCGCCCAGCGCGACGGACTCGTCGTCCAGCACCGCGCCGGTCTCGAGCACGTGCAGTTGCCCCACGCGGTACTCGCGCGTTTTGTCCTCGACGCGCACCACCGCGCGGCAGTATCCCAGCAGCAGCACGTTGAAGCGTCCGTCGGGCAGCTCCTCGTGATGCACCACGCGCCCGACGCACAGAACCCGATGAATGGCGGCCTGGTTGGTATGGTACAGCGCCTCGTACCCGTCTTTGAGCAGCGCCATGGCAACCAGCCGCTGGCGGGCTTCGCGCTTGAGCAGGTCGCGCATCATCTGGCAGTAGCGCGGCTCGAACAAATGCAGCGGCAACACCGCGCCCGGCAGCAGCACACAGTTGGGCAACGGAAACACCGGCACTCCGTCCGCCAACAGCTTGTCATCGACGGGGTCCATCCGGCCACCATTCTAACGCCTCCATTTTGACGGCCAATGCGCACCACCGTACATTCAAGACCGGGTTTGAGAGATACCCGGGGTGACCTTGCGAAGGCAATCCACATCGCTGCCCGGATGGGCCTGCTGCCTGTCCATGCTGTCGGTCAGCCTCAGTGCAGCGCGGGCCCAGGAGATTACCGACGAGCAGGTCGAGCGCGCCATCGAGCGCGCCGTCGAATTCCTCTGGAGCAAGCAGAACGCGGACGGGTCCTGGGCGGCTAGCGGCCTCGAGATGCAGTATCCGGGCGGGGTCACGGCGCTGGCGGCCTTCGCGCTGCGCACGGCGGGCGAGGGCGTTTCGAAGCCCGGAATGCAGAAGGCCGCCGAGAATCTCGAAGCGCTATACAAGAAGAATCAAATCCAGAAAGTCTATTCCCGCTCTTTCGCGATGATGTTCTGGTGCGCGCTGGACCCCGCCAAGCACCGCCAGCGCATCCGGGAGGACATCACCTACCTGACGCGCATGCAAGCGCGGCATGGGGCCTGGGGCTACGGTGAAGATCCCGAAGCGCCGGGCGGCTGGACCGATCATTCCAACTCGCAACTGGCCATCCTGGCGTTGTGGGAGGCCGCCAACGCCGGCGGTGAGGTGAGCAAGAAGGTCTGGGACCAGGCCGCCTCGAGTTGGCTGGAGACGCAGAACGCCGATGGCGGCTGGAGTTATCCGGCCACGCCGGGCAATCCGGGGCTTCTGCTGCGCGGCGGATCATACGGCAGCATGACGGCCGCCGGAGTCGCGACGCTCTACATCCTCTACGATCAGCTTTACGCCCGCTCCGAAGGACCGTATCGCGACGGCGCCGCGCCGCAGTGCGGAATCAGTCAGGCCCGCACGCGCGGCATCGATCACGCCATTCAGCGCGCCTGGGATTGGATGAATCAGCATTTCATCACCGAGCGCGTGCCTGCCGCCGGTCCTGATATCGGCATGGCGCGCTCGGACTGGCTGACGTATTACCTCTACAGCATCGAGCGCGCCGGCGTGGCTTCCGGCTTCAAGTACTTTGGCGAACGGCCGTGGTATCGCAGCATCGCCGCGGAGCTGGTCCGCAGTCAGCATCCCGATGGAAGCTGGGGCGGCATCTACCAGAGTGCGTTCGGTCTGCTGGCACTGGCCAAAGGCCGCGCGGTCATCGTTTTCAACAAGCTCAAATATGGCGAGGAGTTGGCGGCCGCCGATACGAAGAGGGCTCCCAAAGCGCATCGCGCGCCCGACTGGAACAACGATCCGCGCGACGTGGCGACGCTGACGCACTGGATCGCGCGGCGCTTCGAGACGGGCCTGACCTGGCAGACGGTGGAGCTGCGTGAATCGGAGGACTCAATCCGCGACGCGCCCATTCTGTACATCAACGGGCATGAAGGACCGCAATGGACCGGCGTTGAGCAGGACATCATCCGCAATTACGTGTGGTCGGGGGGGACAGTGCTGGCGGTGGCCTGCTGCAATCGCCCGGCCTTCATCGAACGCATGAGCGCGCAGTTCGATCAGATGTTTCCGCAGCTCAAGCGGACCGTGCTGCCGGCGGATCACCTGGTCTGGTCGATCCACGACAAGCTCACGCCGGACGACAGCGTCATCGGCTACTCGGATGGCTGCCGGACGTCGATCTTTCTGGTGACGCGCGGCGTCTGCTGCGCCTGGCAGCAGAATCTCTTCGCCACCCAGCAGCGTGAATTCGGATTGGGTTCGAACATTCTGCTGTATGCGACCAATCGGGCCAAGTTGCGCAAGAAGCTGGCGCCACTCTTGCCGGCCAGCACGACCTTGTTCGGCGGCAAGCGCGTGCGCATCGGGCGCGTCCGGCATGCGGGCGATTATTGGAGCGATCCGTACGCGCTGCGCCGCCTCTCGGATGCGCTGGTGGATCGGGCCGAACTGGGGATCGACGAGGTGCCGGAAGTGGACCTGGCCGGCGGGAAGCTCGAGAAGCTCGATCTGCTGTTCCTGACCGGGCATGAGCCGTTTACGCTTAACGAGCATGAGCGGCAGGGTCTTAAGAGTTACCTGGCGAGCGGTGGCACGCTGTTGGCAACGTCTGCATGTGGGCGCGAGCCATTCGACGCCGCTTTCCGAGCGGTCATGGCGGAAACATTCGGAGCGCAGGCGCTCGTGCCGATTCCTACCGACGATGCCCTTTACGCGGCGCGCGGCGTGGGTGCGGGCAGCTCCAACTTGCACGCGGTGCACTACAAGCGGCCGGCCTCAGGCCGTAAGTTCGAGACCAGCGACACGCCGCAACTCTGGAGTGTACGGCTGGGCGGGCGCTGGGCCGTGATCTATTCGCCGCTGGATTTGGCGTGCGGCTTCGTCGGCCACGATTGTACGGACTGCGCTGGCTACACCGTCGAGGACGCCCGCGCGATCGGCGTCAATTGCGTCCTCTACGCGCGGCGCGCCAAG
Source organism: Phycisphaerae bacterium (assembly GCA_036505095.1). Lineage (GTDB taxonomy): Bacteria > Planctomycetota > Phycisphaerae > UBA1845 > UBA1845 > DASXUA01. The sequence goes on along the minus strand of DASXUA010000159.1, from coordinate 8,969 downwards.
TAATGCGACTGAAAGGGACTCAGAGGTCGTGAGGATCTGAGAAGCACTTGATTTAGCTTTCCTCTGATTCTCAGTCGCTCTGAGTCAATACGATGAAAGTCAGTCATCCGAAGACCAATACCGCTGACGGACAGCACGCCACCCCGGTACGCGCGCGGCGCCGGATGATGGGCGATTTCTCCTTCACCGGAAATGGGGCGATGTTCGTGGTCGTGGCGGCACTGATCGGCGTGGCCGCCATGGCGCAGCAGATTAACCTGTTGTTCCTGCTGTTCGGGATGTGCATGGGGTCGCTGCTGGTCAGCGGCATGTTGAGCGGCAAGCCGCTGCGGCGCGTCCGGATTGCGCGGCTCGTGCCCGAGGCCGCGGTCGTCGGCCGGCCATTTGAAATCCGCTACATCCTGTCGAATCCGTCACGGTTGAAGCGGGCGTATTCGATTCACCTGCGTGAGCGCCTCGATGCCGAGAAGATTCGTGGCGACTGCGAAGCGTTCGCGCCCTGCGTTGCTCCCCAGCAAAGTCTGGAAGTCGCCGCGCCGCTGGTCTGTCTGCGGCGCGGCCGGCTGCCCTTGAGTGAGATTATCCTGTCGACGCGCTTTCCGTTCGGTCTGTTCCGCAAATCGGCCACCGCCACCATCCAGAATGAAATGATCATTTATCCGGCGACCGGGCGGCTGAAGATCCCGATTCGGCAGCCGCGCGGACTGACGGGTGCGATATCCACGCGCGACCTGCGTGCCGGACCGGAAGCCGAAGAATTCCACGGTCTGCGCGATTACGCGCGCGGCGACAACCCGCGCTGGATTCACTGGCGCCGCTCGGTGCGCATCGGCCGGTTGCTGGTGCGCGAGATGCGTCGCGTTCAGCGGCCGCAGCTCGTTCTGATCGTAGACCCGCGGGTCGCCTCGACCCGGCCGGAAGATATCCACCGTCGCGAGCAAGTGATCAGCGCGGCCGCGACCTTTTGCCTGGCGGGGCTGGAGCGCGGGCTGGCCGTCGGACTGGTGGGCTTGACCGCTCCGCCGCTGGTGATTCCACCCGTCGCCGGGTTGGAGCATCGCGCGAAATTTCTGCGCGAGTTGGCGCTCATCGAACCCGCGGAGCAGGTCGACCCGGGCGAAATCGCGGCGCAAATGCACTGGCCGCCGGCCTGGGCCGGGCATTGCGTGGTCTTGACGTCCACTGAAGACCAGGCGATTCAGCGCGTTAGCCGCATCTTCGCCGCGCGTTGCCGCAGCCTTGAGTCGCTCGTGGCCGGAACGCCGCGCTTCATGCAGGCCATCGCGCTGGAGGATGACGCCGGATGATTTCACAAGCAGCGCCCGCCCCAGCGCCACACCCAGCCCAGCCGGCCGCAGGCATGCAACGGCTGGGTTTGCTGCTGGCGTTTTTGCTGACGATCGCCGAACTTCCGCTGGCCTATATTGAGGGCTCCGTCCTCCGCATCGCGGTGCTGGCCATCTGCGCGTTTGGCGGCTGGTGGTGGATCGACCGCCGCGGCCGCCAGGGCTTCTCCTCGCGCATCGGCACCGCTGGCGTGCTGCTGGCGGCGGGCATCTACTTCGTGCATGAGTGGATTCACTCGCATCCGGTGTTGGCCATCAGCCACTTCATCGTGGTGATGGCCGCGCTCAAGTTCGTCCAACCCCGCGCAGCGCGTGACTATGGCCAACTGATCGTGCTGGCGCTGCTGCTCCTGGTGATCGGCGGCGTCGTGAATGAGACGTTGGCGTATGCCGTCTGCCTGAGCGTATTTCTCACCATCGGCCTGTACGCCGTCATCGTTCTGCACTTCGAGCGCGAGATCGAGCGCGTCCAGCAGCGCCGGCGGCAAGCCGGCCTTCCCGAGCCGTCGATGCCGCCCATGCCCCCGCTCCCGAGCGTGCGCCGCGTCACCGCGCTGGCGGCGCTGGGCACATTCTTCGTAGGCGCCGTGCTCTTTCTGGTTTTCCCGCGCCTGGGCAGCGGGCTGTTCGACGCGGCCATGCCGGTGCTGGCGGCCTCGGTAACCGGCTACGCACCAAATACCAGCTTCGATCAGGCGCAGAGGATATCGGAGAGCGACGCTGCGGTGATGCGGGTCGTGCTGAGCATGGATGGCGAACCGATCAACGATCCGGACTTCGTCGGGTACTTCCGCGGCAACACGGCCGATCTCTACCTGGCGACGCCGCGCGCGGACGGCCGCGTTTTCTATCAGTGGGAGCGCACGAAGGAGCGACCCGCGGCCGTCGAACTCAGTGCCCTGCTGGAGAGCCACCTGGCCTCCGTTAAGGAGCCTATCGCGCACGTCATCGCGCAGCACTACTGGATTGAGGATCTCCGCCAGCGCTATCTGTTTGCAATTTACCCGCCGATGAACATTCGCGGGGCAAAGATTGGACACTATCTGGATCACTATCCTTCGGACGACACGCTCAGCGTTCGCGGCGGCGTTGGAGGCACCTTGGATTATGTCGTCGAGAGCGCCACGCCTTACTCGGCCACAAACCTCCGCCTTCCCGCGCGTCGGAAGCAGCCGGAGCCGCAACTCGCGCCCGATTCGCCCGTGCGCAAGCTGGTCGAGCGCATCGTCGGCGGACTGCCCAAGCCGGCCGAGCCTGAGTCGATCGCCAGTGCCATCGAGAAGTATCTCAGCTCGCGGCCCTTCACCTATACCCTGGACAACAGCGACGTCAATTTGAATCGCGAACCGGTGGAAGAGCTGCTCTTTCGCCGGCGGCGTGGCCACTGCGAATACTTCGCGACCGCCATGACCGTCATGTGTCAGCTCGCCGGTCTGGATGCGCGGTTCGTCACTGGCTATCGCGGCGGCGTGTACAACGCCATCGGCGGCTATTACCAGGTCCGTCAACGCGATGCACACGCGTGGGTCGAAGTGCTCATTCCCAGTCGTGAGTGCTGGGTGGTCTTCGACCCCTCGCCGGCGTCCGCGCAGAATCGCGCCGTGGCGGCCGATTGGTTGGGTGTGCTGCGGCAGTACGTGGACAACCTCGAATTCCAGTGGCTCAACTTCGTCGTGGCCTACAGCACTCAGAACCAGGGAAAGCTCAAGGAGCGCGTCGACAGTTGGATTTCGGCCGCGAACAATCCCGCTGGCAGCGGGTTCGGACGGCTCTGGGCCATGTTCCGCAGCTTCGCTTTGGGCGAGGGCTTGAACTTTCCGCTGCGCATCCGATACTGGGCGCTGCTGATCGCCCTGGTAGGACTCAGTATTCTCTGGCTGCGCTTGACGACGGTCCTGGTGGTGCGCGGTTCGCGCGAATTGCGCGAAGTGTGGCGTGCCCGCCGGACGGCCCGCGTGAATCGGGTGGAATTCTATGAGCGTCTGCTGCGGCGTCTGGCACGGGAAGGCTTCACCCGGCGAGCCCATCAGACACCCTGGGAATTTGCCCAAGACGTGATCCGCGCCCGACCGCAGTGGTCGGCCGTGGGACAGCTCACGCGGCTTTATTATGAGGCCCGCTTCGGGGCCGGCGAGCTGAACAGCGGGCAGACGGCCCTTATTCGCCGCCTGGTGGACAGCCTGGGCTGACCCTAACCCGCAGGTACGCGGCGTGTCTAGTGTTCTGTGGGGCGGCCATAGGCCGCACGGTGGCGGCTGCCGCCCCAGACTGAAAGCTTTCGAGACGGAGGAAAACCATGACGAGCTTACTGAACTACAAACTGGCCTTGGCGGGCGGCGTGCTGATCGCGGCCTTGAGCACCGCCAGCACCGCGAAGGCGAGCGGTTGCTATTACGACGACTACTATTCGTATTCCGCGCCGACCGTGATCTATGACCGGCCGGTCTATTACTATCGCCCGGCACCGGTGATCGTGGAGCGGCCGTACTACTATTCCCGGCCGTATCCGTCGTACTCGTTCAGCTTCTCGTACGGACGACCGTACTATCGCAGTTACGGGCACAGTTACAGCTACGGGCGCAATTACAGCTACGGGCGCAGCTACGGCGGGCGCAGCTACGGCGGGCACAGTGGTCACTACCGCGGCCACCGATAGTAATTCGCGGGCAGTGCGCGGCGGGCTTCACGCCCGCCGCTGGAGGCGCTATGCCGATGGCGGAGGCTCACTCACCTGAGTCTCCGCGCTATTTGCAGGTGCGCGCACCGGCCAGGGGAAGTTGCGGTGCTGGCAGATCTCGTCAACTACCGCGTCGAACGCTTTGATCTTGTAGTTGTCCAGCCGCACGTTGCCGGCGCGACCATCAACTTCGTAGGCCAGATCGAAAAGCCCGCTCTTAACATAGGTTAACGACTGCATCGCTTCGAAGGGGATCAGGGGATGCCCCGGATGTTTCAGCCCGGCATCCGAGAGCACGCAGCGAAACCCCAGCACCCGCCCGAAATAGAACAGCAGGAACGGCACCGTCACCGCGGCCAGCACCACGCCCATCCCGATTTGAAACTTCAGATCGGTTTCTGATCGTCCCCCCGGCGCCCACTCAGCCCGGCTGACGCGCCCATTCGCAACCTTCAGCTTGAGCGTAACGCCCGGACCGAAGTAGCGTACATCGTCGCTGCCGTCGTCGGCGCGGCTCTGCCAGCCGGCCGGACCGAAACGCTGCACGATCTCGGACAGCGGCATGTCGGTATGCAAATCTGCAACGCTCGCTTTGGTGACGGCGCGATTGATCGGCGGAGCAACTGCGGGCCTGGCGGGCAGATTCTCGATGGCTTTGGCGAGATTCTGCCGCGGATACGCGACGTAGCCGTCGTAAAAGCACATCAGCGTGTAAGGCACGAGGATCGCCGCCATGATCGACATGCGGATGATCCGCTCGTTGGTGGTGCGGCTGACAATCGGGACCATGCCGAACGGCTCCAAAAATTGCGGACGCCGCGATCAGAAACCCTTCACACCGCTGCCGCGTGCCGGGCAGGTGCCGCATGGTTTCAGAGAAGCGGCCACTTTTCAAGCCCCTTGACACGCGGCAGGCGAAGCCTGCATCGCTTCGCGATGCGTGCCGCGACGCGGCACGCGGCGTGTCAAGGGCGGCACGGTCCTGAAAAACCGCGCCCGGCAGGTCGGCCGTCGCGGCTCGTCTGAGAATGCATCGCTGAGGCGTTTACCCCAGGTAGCGCGAGCTTCTCATGCGGCCGGCCGATGAGGGCGATACGGCGCGGTTGAAACAGCCGCCGCTTTGCTCAATAATCCATTGAACTCAGCGGGTGGCGCCGGTGATTCTACGCCGGATGACCCTGGTCGCCGCGCGACTCGTGCCAGGCAGCGGCACGCGGCGCGTCCAGGGATGAGAGGTCAACAACCATGAGCACCATCTTCGGTGCGTTGTGCAATGAGTACTACGTCAGCAGCCGTCTGTTCCTCAAGCTGGAGCTGACGCTGCAGCGCGAGACCATTCTGCATTTCTTCGACACGATCCGCCGCGAATTCCCGGACATGCGCAAGTTCCGCCGCCGCGACAGCGGGACCTTCATGCTCGAGGAGGAGCCGATCGAGGGCCTCTCGCGCCGCTGGCTGCGGCTGGACCCCGGCAGCCTGCGCTTCGGCTATTATGCCCCGCCCGATCTGGATGCGGTGCGCGCCATGAGCGACGTGGTGCTGGAGCACGCGCCCTATCACCTGACCTTCAGCGACATCGACTTCGATTACCTCGAGTTGATCTACGGCTTCGACCTGGAGTATCGCGGCAATCACGACCAGCTCGTGGCCGAGACGCTATACAGCGATCACCCTTTCGCCGGCATCCTGATGTCCGACGAGACGGCCCACATCATCGAATGCCAGCCGTACTTCGGGATCGCGCTGACGCCCGAGTGCGACCTGCAGGCCTACGTCGAGGTCAAGAGCCGCACCAGCAGCTTCGAGGTGCGCACCGGCGAATACGAGCCGCAGCCGCTCAGCGTGTTCCTGACGGTGCGCAAATACTGGGGCTTCGGCGCGCCGGGCACGCTGGTCGATGCCCAGCGGCAACTCTTCGAGCGCGCCGACGACGTCGCGGCCAACAAGGTCGTCCCGGTGCTGGTGAACCCGCTGGCGCACGCCATCGCCAGCCGATCCTGAGCCGCTGGCGATCACCGCCAAGGCGCCATTCTTAACCGCCAAGACGCCAAGGACGCCAAGAGTATCTTCCGACAGGCGGGCCTTGGTCCGTCGCGCCAGTGATGACACAAGTAACCTACACCGTCGTCGTCGAAAAGGGTCGCAAGAACTACGGGGCCTACGTACCCGACCTACCTGGTTGCGTGGCCGTGGGTGATACCGTGGACGAAGTGCTCCAGCTCATCCGCCAAGCGATCGTCCTTCACATCCGGGGACTTCGCGAAGACGGCGACCCGGTCCCGCCGCCCACTACGATCAGCCGGAAAGTCCGCGCCAATGTCGCCGCCTGAATTCTTGAGGCAACGCGGCCAACAAGGTCGTCCCGGTGCTGGTGAACCCGCTCGCGCACGCCATCGCCAGCCGCTCGTGATTTCGGCCTCCGAGTCGCGAGCATCGCCGTGTTTATCCAGCTTGCCGAGAATGCCCAAGTTTGGGTTCGTTTGGCGCCGGCGCGTCCCGGATACGACCTCCCGGCCAGAAAAAAACGAGCGATTGGACGGTTGGACGGAAAGTGGCGGCGCGGATTCGTCGGGGATTTTTGCAAAAGTGTGATCGTTTCGAGAATTTGGAGGGAGCGGACCGGCTGGCAAGTGGGCGCCAACGCGGTTTGAGCTCGCGGCGCTCCGGTTTTGGTGATTTTTGTGAAAACTGTGACAATTCGGCACTCTTGCCGAGAGATCATGCTTACCGCTGCATGCGTGGCCTGAATACGCTCGCTTACGCGCGCGGTTCTGAAAAGCGCAATGCGCATCGGAAGCCTCCGCTTGGTTGCGTCTCGTCGGGAGCGGCCGATCAGCGCCAATCGTGCGCCGTTTTCCGCACCCGCTATTCACCTATACAACGCGCGCAGCGCTCGCTGGATGCGAGCGCGCGGAGCGTCCACCCGTTGAGGCGGAGTTGACCCACACCCTGCAAGGGCGAAATAAGAGGCGCATCATCAATTCCGTTTGAGCCACACGACGGGAGGAACACCACACGTATGCGGCCTGTTCGCCGCGTGGGGCGGATTCCCCGTTCTCCTGGACGCACGGTCGGCGGAGCCGGGGTCACAGCGCGACCCGTCCGCGACTGGCGGACGCGGTGTGTCCAGGGTTCCCCGCTCCCTCCTCGCCCGTTATACTCCCTGGCGCGCCGGGAGCACGAACAGCATGCCGAAGGAAATCTACCCTTCGTCCTACGAGTGCGACTGCGGGCAGCAACTGCATTTCTTCGAGAACACCATCCGTGAGATGAAGCAGATCAGTTTCCGCAAGCGGGCCGGCATCGGCGAAGGCGACGACCGGCACGGCGTTATCTTCCACAAGGGGCAGATGGTGGCGATCTTCTGCCCAAAGGCAGGCAAGGAATTATCTGCGTTGCCGGCAGAAATGACGGCCGCCGCGAAGCCCGCCCGGCGCACCTGGACCGAACGGCAGGGCCAGGTTCTCGCGTTCATTCACCTGTATACGAAATTGAACCGGCAGCCGCCGGCCGAGGCCGATGTCGCGCGCTACTTCGAGATAACGCCTCCGGCCGCACACCAGATGATCCTAACGCTTGAGCGCAAAGGACTCATCGAGCGCCGCCCGGGGACGCCGCGCTCCATCGCATTAACAGTCGATCCCGAGGACTTGCCAAATCTTGAGTAGGCCGGATCGTCGATATTCTGGCACTGGGCCGCAACAACCGCGAGCATGGCCCCTGTCGCGATTGCCCGCCCCCTTCAGAGGTATACAATCACCCATCGGGAGCAGATGCTTGTCGTCGGCTAGTACATCGAGAATCGAGGCCACACCCGGCGTATGCGGTGGGCGCCCGCGCATCGCGGGGCATCGCATTCGCGTACAGGATATCGTGATCTGGCATGAGGTCCAAGGTCTCTCTCCTGACGACATCGTGTCCGGGCATCCGAGCATCACTTTGGCGGACGTGCATGCGGCCCTCTGTTATTATCACGAACACCGTGCCGCGATCGATCGCGATATTCGGGCCGAGCGCGAGTTCGTCGAGCGCTTTCGGATCGAAATGACGGGCCCCGGCCAAGCAGGAGGTGCGGGCGTCAATGCCGCTGCGGTTTCACCTGGACGAAAACGTGGACGTGGCGGTCGCCCACGCCCTTCGAAGGCGCGGCGTTGACGTTACGCTCGCCTCCGAAGTGAACTTGATCACAGCCTCTGATGACGCACATTTGGAGTTCGCCAGGAGGGCTGAGCGCGTGATCGTTACGCACGATCCGGATTTTCTCAGGCTGCATGCGGGCGGACGGCCGCACGCCGGAATCGCCTTCTGCGCGTCGGGCTCTCGCAGCATTGGCCAGATCAGCCGCCGGCTGATTCACCTGAATCTGCAATTCACTCCGGACCAGATGCACAACCGAGTCGAGTTCCTCTGAAATCCGCGTTGCGTGAGTTGCGGCTACCGCACCCGGTCGGAGTTCTTTTCGCGGCGCTCCAGGGCAGGTCGGAAACCCGCAATCCTCGGTACCCCTGTTCCGATCGGAAATCCGCAATTCGCAATCCCCAATCCGCAATGCCCCGTTTCCCTCCTGCCCGCTCGCATTCTGAACTCTGAAATCCGAAAATCGGAGACGCCGCCCGTTCCCCTGCTGCCAGTTCTGAATTCTGAACCCCGAACTCTGAAACGCTCGTCCCCTCGATCCCTAGAGGCGCCAAAGCCGCAACCAAACAATACTCGTCCAACTTCTCCGCAAAGCGCGCAGAAGTTGAGCCTTCAGAGCCTATACAACGCGCGCGGCGCTCGCTCCTGCGCACGCCGCGGAGCGATCGCTGCGATTCGTTGAAAACGGAGTTTGTCCCAATTCTGCAGCGGGATTGCTGGCGATGTAGAGAGCAGGGCTGGCAGGCAGTAATAAGGGGCAGTGTCAGGAGTCAAAGGACAGGGTCAGTGAGGCGGCGGGCCTCTGCGTC
>DASXUA010000158.1:0-32320 GCA_036505095.1 Phycisphaerae bacterium | reverse complement strand
GTAAAAAATGCCGTGCCCCTGCACGCGGGGAGGTCATGACCGTTGCGCGCCCCGTTACAATCCTGTTGACACTGAGGGACCATGCGGGGCATAATCAGACAGTGGTTGTGGCTGCCGCGCATCCGCCGGGGGGCGAATCATTTCAATGCGCGGTTTGTCGCAGGTCCAAGAACACGTCGGAGACGCGCCGTGCTGCATATTGCGCGCCGTCCGCGAGGAGCGAAAGCAATGATCTTTTCTTCATCTCCTCCGTTGCAACGCTCGCGTGCTGGCAGTCATGGGTTCACGTTGATCGAGTTGCTGGTCGTCATTGCCATTATCGCCTTTCTAATCTCGATCCTGTTGCCCTCACTGAAGCGCGCCCGCGATCAGGCGCGCCAGAGCGCTTGCCTGGCCAACATGTCACAGCTTGCCAAATCGAGCGCGATGTACGCTGCATCCGACGCGAGCGATACGCTAATCCCATTCCCGGGAGGCTTGCCGCCGCTCAGCGCAAGCTGTGCACCGCCGCCGGAGTTTACGACCGCGGTGTATGGGCACTTGAATCTGACGGTGGGTTACGATGGCAAGCTCGAATGGGGCGGCAAGGCCGGCAAAGGGGAAACAAGTTGCAGCGATTCCGGATTGACAACGTCCCCAACTTATGATCCCAGCATGACCATCAATTCCAAATGGGGGACCTGGCATGGGCGTGGTCCGGCCCAGCGCCCGATGAACACTTTCATGTACAAGAGTGGCTTCGCGGATCACCGTCCCACGAGCGCGGGCGGCGACGGCAGCATGGCAGCCGCTCTGACGGATGCCGACCTGAAGCTCGATGTATATCGCTGCCCGTCAGATGTTGGCTTTCGAGGTTTCCATCATGCGGCCTGGAAAGCGTCTGGCCTGTCCTCCTACGACCATTATGGCAACAGCTACTCTTCGAACGTGGCGTGGACGATCACGACCAGCGGCGGCGGCCTGGCGGCCTGCAACTCTCTGAGCAACGCCTCGTTCATGCGCCCTTTCTCACGCGTGGCCAGTCCGCCCTCCACCATCATGTACATCGAGCACGCCGGGCGCTACGGGCCACGGCTCAACAGCGGTGCGATCTGCCTGCCGGAGTTGGGCGAACCGTCTTCAGGTTGCCAGGTGGCGCCGCCATGCACTCCCGGGTACGACGTTCCGAGTTGGGTGGCGTATGGCAAACCGACGATCAAGGGCTGGCACGGCCGCGACTGGGTCTTCAATTGCGCGTTCTGCGATGGGTCGGCGCGCGCCTGCAAGGTCAAAGGCCACATCCGACCGCATCCGATGCTCCAATACTACCCGTATCTCTACAACCCGAACGGAACCCTCTTGTATTCGAATTACCCGACGTGGAAGTGTGTGATCCTGCGCGGACGTGACAACTGGAGCTGGGATTGTCTGCCCGCGCCGCCGGTGATTTCCAGTTTCCAGACATCCCCGCCGGGTGAGGTTCCTGGGCAGACCATGGCACCGTAGATTCGCTCACGGGAGATGCGATGACGACCAAATCAGCCCACGCAACTCGCAGCGTCAGGGGAAAACCGGCATCCGCCAAAGCGGCGCCGCGTGCGACATCCTGGATCGCGAGTCTCGATTCGCGGCAGAAAAAGTTGCTCGTTGTTGCCGGCGTGCTGTTTGCGGCGACCGCGATTGCACTCTACACTCAGTTCCGCCCCGAACGGACGGGAATCGCGGCAGGCGCGCCGGCAGCCGCAGATAGTCAAAAGTCCACTAGCGCGCCGCTGGCCGGCGGGCAAGTTCTGCCGTCCGACTCGGGTAGTGACACGGTGCAGCCCGCCGGGCCTGGACCTACTGGAGGCGACGCGCAGGCTGGCGCACCGGGCGGCTCGCCTGGCGACCCCCAGCCAGGACAACCGCCGCCGGAGCCCCCGGGATCCGGCGGCCCAAAGCGCCCGAAACCGATACCGGGTTATGCGGGCTAATAGAGCTTGCCCGCCTCTTGACCTGAGGCCTGCCAGCGCAGACAAAGATTGATCGCGGTGCGTGGGCACCGCGCTGAGTAGCGGGCATTTCCTGCCCGCAGGAGCTTAAAGATGCCTGTGTCTTCATCCGTCTCATCCCGTCAGTTGCGCTTACGTAACGGGGGCTTCACCCTGATTGAGTTGCTAGTCGTGATCGCGATCATCGCGTTTCTGATTGCCATCCTACTTCCCTCGCTGAAGCGCGCCCGCGATCAGGCCAAGCAGGCCGCCTGCCTGGCCAACCTCTCTCAGCTTGGTAAATCGAGCGTCATGTACTCGGCCGCTGATCGCAGCGAGACGCTGATCCCATTCGCGGGCGGGCTGCCGCCGGGCAGCATCAGTTGCGCGCCGCCGCCTGCCTTCATGACTGCCAGCACCGGCAACCTGAATTTGACCGTGGGCTACGACGGCAAGCTCGAGTGGGGCGGCAAGGCCGGCCGGGGCGAAACCGAGGTCGACGCTTCGGGCATGGGCACGGCTCCGTACATCACAAACCCGGCCAATGCTTACAATTCCAAGTGGGGTACCAAGAACGGCCACGGGCCGGCACAGCGGCCGCTCAACAACTTCATGTACAAGAGCGGCTTCGCCGATCATCGCGAGACGAACGCCAACCTCGACGGCACCGGCGGCGACGGCAGCATGGCGGCCGCTGTCGAAGACGCCAACCTGAAGCTCGACGCTTACCGCTGTCCGGCGGATGTTGGGTATCGCGGCTTCCACCACACGGCGTGGAAGAACTCCGGCTTGTCTTCTTACGACCATTACGGCAACAGCTATTCCTCCAACGTCGCCTGGACCATCACAGTGTCGGGCGGCGGCCTGGCGGCCTGCAACTCGACCAGCAATGCTTCATTCATGCGGGCGTACTCGCGCATTGCGACTCCACCGTACACAATACTCTACATGGAGCACGTCGGACGCTACGCGCCGCGTCTCAATAGTGGCGCGCCGTGTTTGCCGCAAGACCTGGGAGAGCCGACGAACTGTTACGCGCCAGATGCGGGTCCCCCGTGCGGTCCCGGCTACGACGTTCCTAACTGGGTAGCGGCGGGCAAACCGACGATCAAAGGCTGGCATGGACGTGACTGGGTGTTCACGGCCGCGTTCTGCGACGCATCGGCCCGTGCCGTGAAGATCAAGGGCCACATCCGCCCGCATCCGCATCTGCAATCCTATCCCTATGTCGTTAACAACGGTACGTTGCTGAATACGGACTATCCGACGTGGAAGTGCGTCATCCTCCGGGGACGTGACAACTGGAGTTGGGATTGTCTACCCGCTCCGCCGGTCGTCTCAACTTTCAAGACATCTCCCGGCGGAGCCGTCCCCGGTCTACCGGTCGAGTAAAGCGCCCACGAGGACAAGCATGCAAACGGGAGGTCACATGGTGAACAAAACGATCGCCGGCAAACCGCAGCAGGCGCGTAGGGCGCCGTCGTCAAGCCGCAGCGCAGCGGGGAAGTCGCGCGGCTCGGGGATGGATGCGCGACAGAAAAAGCTCGTGATCATCGCGGGCGTGTTTGTCGTCGGAACGGCTGTTGCTCTTTACGTTCAGTTCCGACCCGAATCGGGCTCACGCGCTGCCGCTCCTGCGGTTACCGAAGGCGACAGTTCAGTCGCTAGTGACTCGCCGACGGGTCAGGCGAAGCCGGGCAACCTGCTTCCGGACGACCCGCAATCGGGCGTTGCTGGCGCCGGCAATGGTACGCAGCCGGGCACAGGGCCTGGCGCCACGGCCGGAACGCGCCGCGATCCTCGGACCGGGGCTCCAGAACCGGAGCCAAGCAAGCCGAGCGCTCCGGGACAGCCGAAGCTGATTCCTGGCACCGCGGGATAACCTGGGCGGACAGGGATGCTTAGCCGGCGGGCAGCCATATGCTCGCGAGGCGAGATCTGGGCACTTGACGGAGCGCGGGCATGACCACGCCGTTATCCATTCGGTCCGGTGGCTTGGTGTCGAGAAATCGAGCCTTCACGCTTATCGAGTTGTTGGTCGTGATCGCGATCATCGCACTGCTGATCGCGATCCTGCTGCCATCACTCAAGAAGGCCCGCGACCAGGCCAAACAAACGGTGTGTCTGACGAATCTTGGGAACCTCGGCCGGGGCAGCACCGTTTACGCTAACGGCGATTCGAGCGAGAATCTGATCCCGTTCCCCGGGAAGGAGCCGGCGACCATGTGCGGTCCCACCAGCCCGCCCGGCTCGGGCGACCTGGATCCCGCATCGGGATCGGTGGGCGTCATCGAGTTCGGGGGCAAGGCTGGCATCGGCGAGACGGCCGGCCCCGGCGGAGCAACCGATCCCGGCATGTTCGACGAGTCCATCTGGGGGACCAAGAAGGGCCGCGGCCCGGCTCAGCGACCGATGAATTCGGTCATTTACAAGGGCGGATTCGCCGATCACCGTCCAGCGTCGTTCGGCGGGGACGACAGCATGGGCGGGCGTTTCTCAGACACCCAACTCAAGATCGACCTGTTCCGGTGTCCAGGCGATGACGGCTACAAGAATTTCCACTTCACGGCTTGGAGAATGTCGGGTTTGTCGTCCTACGACCACTACGGTAACAGCTATGTTGGCAACACAGGGTGGATCATCACGTCCGCGACGTGCAATCTCAGCAGCAACGGTCCGTTCATGCGCCCGTCGTCCCGCGTTCCGACGCCGCAGTACACCATTCTCTATATCGAGAACGTAGGCCGGTTTGCGCCGCGTTTGAATACTGGTTCGCCGTGTCTGCCGGAAGTTGGCGAGGATGCCGGCTGTGGCGGCGAGTGCGGCATTTGCCCGGCAGGCGCGAACACCCCCAACTGGACGACGAATATGCCGCCCAAACCGACCATCAAGGGGTGGCACGGGCGCCCCTGGTATTTCAACATCGCGTTCTGCGACGGATCGGCCCGGAACGTATACGTCAAGGGCCATATCCGTCCGCAACCGCATCTGGCGAGCTTTCCGTACTATTACCCCGAGGTCGAAGGCGGCGTTATCGTCTATGGACTGTATTGCAACTGGAGATGCGTTGTGATTCGCGGTCGCCAGGGTGCCTGGGCGTGGGATTGCCTGCCCGCTCCGCCGGTGCGCACGAAGTTCAACAAGATGGGCACGCAGCCAGGCGGAGTGGACTGAGCCACGACGCGCCTGCGGCGCATTCAGGCACGTCCTGCGCAAAAAGGGTGAGCGCATCTGGGCGTGATCGTTGCAGGAGACGAACATGGCCAAAAGCGTCCGATCTCATTGTTCGCGTCGCGCGGAAGCCTTCACGCTTATCGAGTTGCTGGTCGTGATCGCGATCATCGCCTTGCTGATCGCGATCCTGCTGCCATCGCTGAAGAAGGCGCGCGATCAGGCCAAACAGACGGCCTGCCTGGCGAACCTCAGCAACCTGGGCAGAGCCAGCGTCGTTTATGCCGGCGGCGACCCGAGCGAGAACCTGATTCCATTTCCCGGCAAGGAGCCGATCAATCTGTGCGGTGCCAGTTGCCCGGGCGGTAGCGGAGATCTCGACCCGGCCTCCGGGTCGGTGGGCGTGATCGAATTCGGGGGAAAGGCTGGACGGGGCGAAACATCCCCGCCGCCGAGCGACATGACCGACCCATCCATGCCTGACAATTCCCGCTGGGGCACCAAGGCCGGTCGGGGGCCCGCGCAGCGCCCAATGAACAAGGTCATCTACAAGGCAGGGTTTCCCGATCATCGCCCGCCGATTACGCCGAGCGTCAATTGTCCGGATCCGGGCGGCGACGACAGCCTGGGCGGGCGCCTAGCCGACACAGAAATCAAGATTGATCTATTCCGATGCCCGGGCGACACCGGCTACGCCAACTTCCACTTCATCGCCTGGAAGAAATCGATGCTGACGTCCTACGACCATTACGGCAACAGCTACGTCGGCAACGCCGGTTGGATCATTACCGCGGCGACGTGCAACCTCGCCAGCAATGGCCCGTTCATGCGGCCATCCTCGCGCATTCCCACGCCGCAGAACACGCTGCTCTACATTGAGAACGTGGGGCGCTTCGCACCGCGCCTGAACTCCGGGGCGCCGTGCCTACCCGAATTGGGGGAGAGCACAACTTGCCAGACACCTCCGCCCGGAGCTTGCGCCCCCGGCGGCTGCGGGCCGGTGCCATGTCCGCCGGGCCAAAACACGCCGGATTGGGTCGGGCTCGGAAAGCCCACGGTCAAGGGTTGGCACGGTCGTCCTTGGTACTTCAACATTGCGTTCTGCGACGGATCCGCTCGCAACGTCTTCATCAAAGGGCACAAACGTCCCCATCCCGTGCTCGGCACTTATCCGTACTTCTACATGCTGCCGGGCGTTCTGGTCTGGAACGACCATTGTTGTTGGAAGTGCGTCATTATTCGCGGCAAGGGCTGGCAATGGGACTGCCTGCCCGCTCCGCCAGTTTCGACCAGACTTCCGAAGACTGGCACACCGCCCGGGCAAGTGGAGTAGGTCAATCCGGGTGTTGTGACGTCAATGGGACGCCGGCGGCGAACTCCGCGCGATGAACTCGCGTGGGGCGCGATCAGTTCACGCCAATGCGCTTCGGATGAATCCGCGCTGCGCCGCGCTCGCCTGCTGTCTGATGCGCTCGGCGCTCAGCCCGCACTCATCGCCCGGCGCCTTTGTTTTCAGCGCCGGGTATCGATGAGGATGTCATCGATTTGTGTAATGATCTGAATCATGGCCGGCGACCGCCTTACGCGGGAATCTGATCGATGAAGTTTCCGAGCATTTGCAACAGCAGGATGAGAATGTCGATCATGGCGTGGCTCCTGTTCTTCGAGAGGAATGGAACTGACGGGGGACCATCGGATGGCTCGCTACGGCCGCTTCTTATAGCTCCCACCAACTGCGCCTATCGGATACGACTGGCGGTCACTTGAGAACCGCCGAACCCAATAGCTTTCCGCGTCGGTTCCGCCTATGGATTTGATTTGCAGAACCGTAATCGGTCAGACGCTTCCAACCGCCTCGACGCACCGCTGATTCCCTTCATAGCCATGCCGGATACCCGATCCCGGCCGGCGCGGACTGCCAATAACAAGAATAGCCTACGATTGCCGGCCGATCAAGTCGTTGGTCCCGATAATCTGCTCGGAACCCCGCCCGCAAGGGCGGGGTGACTTGCGCGTACGACAACGCCCCGCGACGTCACCCCCCACTGGCGTGGGGGGTTCTGACGCCGTCCGACAACGTCACGGGGCCGGCAGTTGCAAGAATTCCCGCAGATGCTCGTCGTAGACCTGTTGCCCGCGGGGGCTGGAAAGCTGTAAGCCAAGCTCGTTAATGACTTTAGTGCCCATCCCGATCCATTCGCGCCAGCAATCGGCACAGGCGTTGGCCCAAACCGCCTCGCCCAAAGGACCCTTGAAAGGGCGTTCCCGCATCTTGCCGCTCGGCCGCCCGCAGCGCGAGCACCGAAAGCCCCCGGCTTCGGCGGTCGCCGCCGCGGCCGCAGGCGGAGCCATTTTCCGCTCGGGTGGGCCGACCTCTTCGCCGTAGGAGCGGAGCATTGCGGCCATTGCGTCCCGCGGCATCACGTCGCCCCGCTCGACCGCGATGGGGTAGCCCTTTTTCAGCGTGGCCAAGGCCCCCGCCCGGTCGCCGAGCTTTTCGAGCGACGTGGCCAGCAATTGATACGACTTGGTATGGTTCGGATTCAGTTCCAGGACGCGCCGAAACGAGGGGATGGCCTCGGGGAAGCGCCCCGCGTCGAAATACAACTTTCCCAGGCTGAAATGCCCCAACTCGTTGGCGGGATCGTCCTGGGTCATCTTCTGAAACTGCCGGATTCGTTCTTCGTCCATGTGCAGATCCCATCTCGGTGTAGCGTCGCCCCTTGTGGGCGGCGCCGGGGACGAGCCCCGACGCTACAGATCTTCCCGTGCCTGGAAAGCACCACTTTCCTGGCGCACGCTCCGCACGTACCATTGTGGACTGTAGCGGGTTGGCATGTCCAGTCGGGAGGGCGGACAATTGGACGCGCGTACGCGAAAACGGCTGCATGATAGTCTTTTCATGAAGGCTTGCCGGCGCGAGCCGACGCCACGGCCGCCGCTGTGGCTGATGCGTCAGGCGGGGCGCTACCTGCCTGAGTATCGCAAGCTGCGCTCCGAGGTCGATTTCCTGCAAATGTGCAAACGGCCCGAGCTGGCCGCCGAAGTCACGCTCATGCCGGTGCGCCGCTTCTCGCTGGACGCGGCCATCATCTTCGCCGACATCCTGCTTGTGGCTGAGCCGCTGGGCGTCGGGCTGAATTTTACCAAGGGCGAAGGGCCAGTCATTTATCGCCCCGTGCGCGGCACCGCCGAGATCGAAGCGCTCGAGTCGGTCGACGTGGCCGAGTCGCTCGGATTCGTATTCGAGGCGGTGCGCGTGACGCGCGCCGCCCTGGCTCCCGATCTGCCGCTCATCGGCTTCTGCGGCGCTCCGTTTACGGTCGCGTCTTATCTCGTTCAGGGCTGCGGCTCCAAGCATTACGAGCGCACCAAGCTGCTGATGTATGAAGCGCCCGCGGCCTGGCACAAGCTGATGGAAAAGCTCGTGCGGATTTCGATTGACTATTTGAACGGCCAGATCGAGGCCGGCGTGCAGGCAGTGCAAATCTTCGACAGTTGGGTCGGCGCGCTCTCGCCGGCCGATTATCGCAAGTACGTCCTGGAGCATAGCCGCACGCTGATTTCGTCGATCAAGTCGGGCGTGCCGGTGATCCACTTCGGCACGGGGACGGCCGGCCTGCTCGAATTGCTGCGCGAGGCCGGCGGCGACGTGATCGGGGTGGATTGGCGCATCGATCTGGGGCAGGCCTGGTCGCGCCTGGGCGACGGCGTCGGCATTCAGGGCAACCTCGACCCGGTCGTGCTGCTGGGCGGGGCCGAAGAAATCCGGCGCCAGACGCACAGCATCCTGAAGGCGGTCAACAACCGACCCGGGCATATCTTCAACCTCGGCCATGGCATCCTGCTGCAGACTCCGGTCGAGAGTGTGGCCGCGCTCGTCGACGCCGTGCATGAACATGCCGGCCACGTTTAGCCGCCGGGCCGAGGGCCCGCGCTCGGCTCCGCGACGTCCATTGCCGGCCATGCTCAGCGCGGCCCTGCGGGCCGGCGGCTAAACGTGGACTCAGAGCGCCCGAGAGTTTTCGCACGCTCCACACGCGAGCCGTCACGCGACGGAACTGGTCGAAAGCGCGCGCTATGCTTATGATGTTCAGCGTCTTCAGATTTTCCGGAGACGATTTCTTGGGTGCGGTCAGAGAGCGAGTCCGCGTTGGCGGATCGAGGGAGCAGTACCGGCATTGGACGACAGACGCGTTCGACATCACTGCGGGCTCTTTGGGGTTTTCGGTCACGTGGATGCGGTGCAGCTTACGTGCCTGGGCCTGCACGCCCAGCAGCACCGCGGGCAGGAGTCGGCCGGCATCTGTTCCAGCGATGGCAACTACTTGAAGCGTTTCGCCGGCCTGGGACTGGTGCAGGATGTGTTCACGCCGCAGACGCTGGAATCGCTGGTCAACCCGATTGCCATCGGCCACGTGCGCTATTCGACCACGGGTTCGTGCAACGAGGTCAATGCTCAGCCCCTGATGTTCGAGTACACCGGCGGACAGGTCGCCATTGCACACAATGGCAACCTCATCAATGCCGCTCTGCTACGCCGCGATTACGAGCGCGTCGGCCACATTTTCCATACGACCAGTGACACGGAAGTCATCATTCATCTGCTGGCCAAACCGGGTCATCAGGGCAAGCCCAATCCGCTGGCGCACGTGCTGAATCATCTGCAGGGCGCGTATTGCCTGCTGATTCTCTATCCGGATCGCCTCGTGGCCGTTCGCGATCCGTTGGGTTTCCGACCGCTCTGCCTGGGCCGCATGCCCAATGGCGCGACCGTCGTGGCCTCCGAGACCTGTGCGCTGGACATCGTGGATGCTGAATACGTCCGCGACGTGGCGCCCGGCGAGATCGTCATGATCGACGCCGACGGCATCCATTCGCAGCGTTTCGGAACGACGGTCGCCGGCCGCGGCGCGGCCTGCATCTTCGAACAGATCTATTTCTCCGATCCGTCCAGCAACATCTTCGGCGAAAACGTGCACCTGGTGCGCCGCAAGATGGGAGCGCAGTTGGCGGGCGAGGCGCCCGTCGATGCTGATATGGTGATTCCGGTGCCAAATTGCGGGCGCTGCGCGGCGATGGGCTACAGCGAAGCCAGCGGCATTCCGCTGGGCCGGGGCTTCACGACCAGTCACTACGCCGGCCGGTCTTTCATCATGCCGTCGCAAACGCTGCGCGACTTGACGGTCAAGCTCAAGCTCAACGTCATCCGCGAGGCCGTCAAAGGCAAACGCCTGGTGGTGGTGGAAGACTCAGTCGTCCGTGGCACGACTACGCGCGGCAAGATCGGCGCGCTGCGCAGCGCGGGCGCTAAGGAAATCCACTTGCGCGTCGCCAGCCCGCCCATACGGCATCCGTGTTATTTTGGAATCGATTTTCCCGACCCGAAAGAGTTGGTCGCCAGCGGCCGCTCGGTCGAGGACATTCGCCGCTTCCTGGAAGTCGATTCGCTGCATTATCTGTCGCTCGACGGCCTGCTGTCATGCGTGAAGATGCCGCGCGACCAGTACTGCACGGCTTGTTTCTCCGGCGATTATCCGGTGGATGTGACCGAGCCGGTCGACAAGTACGCGCTGGAGCGCGTACAACTCAAGATGTTTCGCTAAAAAAACGCTCCGGGTGGCATGGCTTCACGGCGCAGCCGGGTAGCCATGTCCGCCACGGCGGATCGGCCTGCGGCGGACATGCTTACCCGCTACGCGTGATAGCATGCCACCCGTCCTCCGCAATCAGGCCGCGTGTTCGAGCAGGTCCTGCCGCACATCTGTATAGCGGACGCCCAGATTGGCGAGCGCGTTGCAGGCCACGCAATCCTTTTCCTTGAGGAGCGCCAGCACCAGGTGCTCGCTGCAAACCTCGCGGGCTTCAAGCTGCTGCGCCTGCTCGATCGCCTTGGCCACCACGTTGCGGTAATGCGGCGACCCGGGTAGCCGGCCGAACACCCAGGTCTCTTCCAGGCTGCTTTCGATCAGCTTATCGACCTCGACTTTGAGCCGCTCGGGCGTGACGTTACGCCGCGCCAGCAGCTTGGCGCCCAAGCCCGTCCCCTCGCGGACAATAGCCAGCAGGACGTGCTCGGTGCCTACATATTCCTGACCGCTCTCGCGCGCGATCTCTTCGGCCAATCGGACGATCGTCTGTGCCTGGGAACTGAGCCGCTGCATAGCCCCTCATCCTGCTCGCGCTGATCTGAACGCATGGGCTGGGATGCCCGTGCCACTTTATCAATCCGGTGCGGTCCGTTCGCTGGGCCGCAGCACGGCTCCGGAAGAACCGCCCGGTCCGGCGTCCGCGCTGCCGACGCGCGACTTGGCCCAATCATAACTCAGGCTCAGCAGCGCCACAAGGATCGTGACCACCAAGGTGATCTTGATGATGCGCAGGCGATTGGAGACCTCGCGGTCGCGCCATTCGCCCAGGCGGCGGTCGATCTCGTCCAGCTTACGGTCGATGCGCACTTCAATCTCGTCCAGCTTCTCGCGCACGTAATCGTCGGCCACCCCGCGCAGCCGCCGCGCAATCCCGCCGACCACGCCTTCATCTTCGATCTGTGTGCGCAGCGAGCGGGCCGCGGGGTCTTCGGGCAGGAAGTGATATTCGCCCGCGGCTTCGCCATCCGGCGGGCTGAGGAGCTTGTCGATCATGCCGCCCATCACCTCGCGTCGTTTGCGGCGGACCTTCTGCCAGAGCGTCTCCGCGCGATGCAGCCGGCGCTCCAAATCGGCGCGCGGTTCGTCCGGCAGCGGCTCAATGCCGCGGAGCCGCGCCACCGCGTGCAGTCCGCGCTCCGAGAGGCCCTCAAACCGCACGCGCGTGCAGCGCGTGATGCGCCGCACCAGCGCTTCCTTGCTCTCCGATTTGCGCACCGGTTCGCGCAGCCAGACCACCACGTCCAGCAGCGCGTCGCGCTCCAGCTCCAGCATGAGTTCCTGCCGCTGGCGAACCAGGCGCAGCGTTTCGCCCTGGGGCAGGTCGACCGCCAGGTCGAGCCCGAGATCCTGTCCGTAGCGGCGCAGCTCATCGAGCGGCAGCTCCGAAAGGCTGCGCGGGGCCGCGGCCGCCGCGGAGGTCGCGGCGCTCGGCAGTTCAGGCGGCGTCTCGCTCATCATCACATCGCACCCGCCGGTCCGGGCTAATGCCGGCCGACCAGATAGAACAGCACCGCCAGCAGCGCGGCGATTTCGAGCAAGTCCCACAGGAAGCGCCGCGTCTTGATCCGTAAGAACTGCACGATCAAATAGCGGCGCATCAGCGCCTCGCCGCGCCCGGCTGCGGCCGAATCGCGCCGCCATTGCCAGGCGAACTGACCGATCCCGATCAGCGTGTACGCGGTCGCGAAGATCGCCAGCATGAATCGGAAAAGATGGAAGAAATCGAAGCCGCCCATAAGTAGCCGCGTGCCGACCTGCCGCCTACGGTGCCCGCGCGCCGCGCCGCCGTCAACGGCCTGCTGGGTTGCAGCGCGGCGGGCAGCCGGCACGCGCTCTCTTGGTAGCCCCGGTCCTGATCGCCTCGAAACGCCCCGAGTGTCGTAAATGCCGCTCCCGCATAAGATTACGCGCACGCGGCTTCCCGGTTGCCCGCCCATCCGAGCCCGGCCGCGACTTGCCGATAATTGTGCGTGCGGATGCTGGCATCCGCGCGTGCCGCTCATTACAATAACGCCCGCTCCGGAGCCGAATCCGGGCACGTGTGAGGAATTTCAGACAGCTAGAAGTGGAGTTGCAGTGGTCAAGGTTAAACCCCGGGGAAGCGAGTCGATCCACCAGTTGCTCAAGCGGTTCAAGCGCCTCTGCCAGCGCGAGGGACTGACGCGCGAGATCAAGCGCGTCAGCTACTACGAGAAACCGTCTGAGAAGCGCCGGCGCAAATCGCGCAAGTCGGTCCGGCGCACCACCACACCGGTTAGTTAGGACGTCCAATCGCAACTTCAGCCAGTGTGCCGGCTCACCGTGAAATGGAATTTCCGCCGTCCCTTCTGCGCCTAGTCCGAGCACGCCACGTATCGCCGCGTTTTGACCATTCGTAGGGTTGGATTTATCGCTTTGATGCCAATCCCGAAGGAGTGAAGAGCGGGCGGCCGTGTTGACCGCCCGTCCTTCGGTCTTGGCCCCTGGGTCGGCGCTCGGGTCGCTCCCCGACGCCTCCAACAATCCTGCCCGGCCATTCATAATCGAGCGGACCATATCGCGCGCGAGCCTCGCGACGGACGATGGCGGGCCAACGGATTTGGCGCGCGCGATGGCACGTTGCGTGCAGAGTACCGGACGGGAGGTGGGTCATGGAAGACCCGAACTCAGAGCGACAGGCCCAAGAGGGTACGATCGGTAGTCAGGTGCAAGCCTTGCGCGACCCCGAGGATCGTCGCAAGCTGTTGGCGATTCTGGCCGCCGAGCGCTTCCGCAGCGCGCTGGCCCAGTCGGATCGGCAGCGCGCAGGGCTGCCCGACCTGACTGACGAAGAGATTCAGGCCGAGATCGACGCTGTGCGCGCGCTTGAGGGACACGGGTGCCGGTGAGTCAGCAGTTGTCGCCAGCTCAGTTGCAAGAGATACAGGATGCGCAGATCAGGTTCACCACCGGTGATTGTCGAACGCGGGCGGTCCGTGCGCGCGTTGGAGCGCCTGCGGCGCGCACACGGTGAGTTTGATGAGAAATTCCTACAAAACTTGCTGGCCGAGAATCCGGAACTGCTTCCGGTCCACGACTTGCGCGACGATGTCGGAACCCCGGTCCTGATCGGGCGCGAGGTGTCGGCCGGCGCTAGCTGCTGGATTGACAATCTGTATTTGACCACGGGTGGCTACGTCGTCGTCGTCGAGACGAAGCTGTGGCGGAATCCCGAGGCGCGCCGGGAGGTGTTGTCGAATTTCTGGATTACGTTCAGCAGCTCGTTCGGAAGGATTACGAGTGGCTGCAAACCCAGTGGCGATCCAGCAGGCCGAACGCGAAAGAATCTCTCCTTCAGGTGTTGGCGGGCGTAGCAGATGACGACCGCGACGAATCTCATTTCATCGATCGCGTGAACAGAGGCTTGCGCCGCGGCGACGTGCTGGCGCTGATCGTGGGCGACGGCATACAAACCGCTTTACAAGAACTGGTCGCGCACCTGTGTCGTGACACGCCGCACCTGCGCTATTCATTAGCGTTGGTGGAACTCGGCTGTTATCAACTCCAGGATTCGCCCCACACGCTGTTCATCGTTCCGCGCGTTGTGCAGGAGGTCGAGCCGGTGGAGCGCGCATACGTGCGGATCGATCTGGCCCCCGGGCTGGAAGGTAAACTGACGGTGACGCCTGTCGCTGCCGAGCCTTTAGCTGGTCCGCGCACCGGCCACCGCCTGACGTTGGACGAGGAAGAACTGATTGCGGCACTTGATCGTATCGAACCGGGCTTGGGACTTACCACCAAAGCATTCTATGACGGGCTGGTAAGCGCGTATGGTTTGGAGCTTGAGCCTGAAGCGCCCGCGGTCATGATCAAGATCCCGCATCCGCACGACGAGCAAAGCGGGGCGAGCGTTCTGGGCATCGAGCGCAGCGGGCGGGTGTACAATCCGGATCACCTGCGCAAACAGCTCGGCCGTTGGCGCTTACCTGAAACCGTATGGCTCGATTACTGGAAAGAGTTGCACAGCATTGATGCCGGCTTCTCGCTCGAGGGCATCTCACACATTCGTCCGAAGCAGTTCATCCCACTTCAACGCGTAAGGGAGAAGTTCCCTGCGATCAATGCTGCCGTCGGGAGGCTGGTAGCCGCGGCGCGTGCAGCGGCCCAAGAACACCGCGCCATTCAGACCGGCGGATGCTCCAACTCCTTGAGCCAGCGCTTGGGGATGGCGGAGACGATACGCAGATGACGCTCTTCACGGCCGAGGGCCTGCTGTGCGCGCACAACGCCTACGTTCGCGGCGCGTGTTGCTTCGAGGCCTACGTGCGCGACGCCTACTGGCGCTGGCTGCAGACGCAGGGCGAAGTCCCCGCGCCGGAACCCGATGACGATCCCGAGGCAGCCGACGATGAGGACGAGGACTGGGTCATGCGGGGTTGGTTGCTGACGCATCGCGAGCTGCACGCGCGCCGCGCTCCGGGCAGGACGTGTATCAGCGCGCTGCGCGATGGCAACCTGAGTGATTTCGCTACCCCGATCAACAACAGCAAGGGCTGCGGGGCGGTCATGCGGATGGCGTCGGTAATGGCACCGAGCCGCCCGTAAGCCGGCGCGAAATCATGGATGCCCTCGGGGCCGAATTGCGCGCGAATGTCGGCGAGCGACATGAATTCCACCGGCGCACCCAGTGCATCCCCGACCGCACCGCCGAGTAGACAGCCCCGGACACGATCGCGTTCGGAAAGTCGTCTCTTCATCGGCGCATCCTCGGGACGAGCGATCAGCTTACTGCGCTCGGAAGCTTTGGCCAATGCCTTCCTGCGCAAGCCGATCAGATGCTGCAGGACTGGACGGCGGATCAATCCTCCGTGTCGGGAGATGGCAACGCGCCCCGTGCGCGGAACTCGTCGCGCACGTAGGGGTTGAGCTGCTCAGCGAAATCGGCCGGTAATTTCAGCAGGTGGATCAGTTCGTGAACGATGGCGCGGTCACGCATGCGGTGCGCGGCGGATTGGGCGCTGTCGAGCTTCAGCTCAATCAGCGTTATCGAATTGACGAAACTGATCCCCTCCTCGTCGCGTTCGGCCACCCCCGCCGGCAGGGGAAAAACGACTGGTTTGGGGCGGCCGTCACCGGGGTAATCCCCCGAAACGAGGAACGCGAGTCGCACGCGCGTGACCTCGTCGCGCAGGTGGCGACTGCCCGGCGACTTCTGAACATAGCCGTGTCCAACCAAGCGGGAATGGATCATGCGCAAGTCCGTCGCGGACACGAGCAAATCGACGCCCTGGGTAGACCGCAGCACGCCATAGTGTTGCACCGCCACGCCGCCGAGCACCGCATAGCGGATGCCCAACCGGTCAAGCGTGGACGCGATGCGGCGCAGCGTCTGCCAAACCGAGCCGCGGCGCTCAACCTGCTCGTCGGCTTCCATCAAGCGCTCTCGCAAAGTCGCCCACATCCGCAAGCCCTCGCCGTGAAGACAGAATACTATAGCCATCCCGCAGGTGGGGAGCTGGCCCACGAATGAGCCGACCGCCGTGCGCGCTGCATGAGTTGCTCTCCCAGCACGCCCGCGACGCGAGCGAATGTCAGTCGATGATGTCGTGGTCGTCGGTCAGGGCGGGGACGCCGTCGTGGTCCTCGTCGGCCGCGTAGCCAGCTTGCAGGTCGGTGGCGAGCTGCGCTTTGATGTGTTGCCATTCTTCGGCCGTGATGACCACTTCGCGCGCCTGGCTGCCTTTGTATTCGCCCACAATGCCGGCCTGGGCCATCTGATCGATCAAGCGGCTGGCGCGCGAGTAGCCCACGGCCAGGCGGCGCTGCAGCAGGCTCACGCTGCCGCGGCGCGTCTCCAGCATGATCTCGACGGCCTGCTCGAACAGCGGATCGCGCGCGCCCGACGCGCCATCCGGACTGCGCGAGGCCACACGCAGAAGCTGCGGATGGAATTGCGGCTGGGCGCGCTCGGTGAGGAAGTTGATCACGCTGTGCAGTTCCGAATCCTCCAGGAAGGTCCCCTGAGCGCGCAGCAATTTGGACGATCCGGGCGGCAGGAACAGCATGTCGCCCTGCCCCATGAGGACCTCGGCCCCGTTCTGGTCCAGCACGATGCGCGAGTCCATGCGCGAGGCTACCCGAAAGGCGATGCGGCAAGGCAGGTTGCTCTTGATCAGGCCTGTCACCACTTTAGCTTCGGGGCGCTGCGTCGCCACCACAATATGAATTCCAACTGCGCGCGATTTCTGCGCCAACCGCGAGAGATGATGCTCGACCTCCTTGGCCGACGTCATCATCAGGTCGGCCAGCTCGTCGATGATGATCACCACGTGCGGCAGGTGCAGCGGAATCTGCTTCTTCTCTTCTTCGGTCGTGGGCTGGAAGCGCGCATAGATCTCCTCGGCCGTCATCTTGTTAAACGCTGCCAGATTGCGCGCCCCGGCCTCCGCCAGCAGCTCGTAGCGCTCGTCCATCTTGGTCACCGCCCAGTCGAGAATCTGCTCCGCCCGCGACATTTCGGTGATGATGGGGCACATCAGGTGCGGCACGTCCTTAAACAAGGACATCTCCACCATCTTCGGGTCGACCAGGATCATCTTGCAGCGGTCCGGCTGCTGGGTGACCAGCAGCGACATGATGATGGAGTTGATGCACACGCTCTTGCCCGAGCCGGTGGTGCCGGCGATCAGCATGTGCGGCATCACTGCCAGGTCGTAGACCAGCGGCGCCCCGCCCGCATCTTTTCCCAGAAAGAGCGGAAGCTCCATGTGCGCCGCCTTGCTGCCGGTCAGCGTGATCAGCTCCTTGAAACGCACTTTCTCCTTGTCGACATTGGGCACCTCGACCCCGACCGTGTTCTTTCCCGGCAGCGGGGCGACGATGCGCACCGCGGGCGCCTTCAGCGCGCGGGCAATGTCGGCCGACAGCGACGCCACCTGCGACACCTTGATGCCCGGCGCAAGCTGCAGCTCGAACATCGTGATCACCGGGCCGGTGTCGATCTCGACGACATGTGCGTCGAGCCGGAATTCTTCGAGTGTGCGTTCGAGCGTCTTGGCCTTGGCGCGCACGATCGTCTCCTGCTGCGCGGAGAACGAGTACTCCGGATCGACCAGCAGCGCCAACGGCGGGAACTCCCAGTTTTCGATCGGCCGTGGATAGGCTTCGCCGGCCGGCGGCGGTGGAATCGGGCGCGGGAAGTTCACGATCGCCGGTCCGCGCAAACCTGATTTGCCGGCGTCTGCATGGCGTGCACCGCCTGCCTTTTGATTCTGTAGCTCCCTGGCAGGTAGTTCATTCGACGCCGGCACGTTTGCCGCAGAAGTTCGCGAGCCGGCCGCGGGCGCTGCTTCAGACACAGCCTTGTCCACCGGCGGCCTGACGATCTCGGGATCGGATTCACTTGCCGGGTCGGCCACCGCGGTCGCTCGCTGGCGCGCTTCCTCGTCGTCGGCTGGCGCCAGATCGTCGCGCGACGTCAGTCTCGGTCGGCCGCGTGGAGGCTGTTCATCAAGGCGATCGAGACGATCCGCCGTCGCGCCAACGGTTGCCGGTTTCGGCATGAGCGGCGCCGAGACGGCCCGCGCCAGCACCAGCGCCTGCCCCGAAGCCTTGCCCACGTGCTTGACGATGGTCGGCAGCCGCAGCACCCAGCCTTCGGCCGTCAGCAGCAGCCCCACCACCGTCGCATAAACCAGCACCAGCACCGTGCCCCACGTCTTGAAAGCATCGAAGAGGAAGTTCGCGAGCGCATGACCCACTAGACCGCCGGGGCCCTCAGGCAGTGTATTCCCCCCGCCCGCGGCGATCAGATGTACGGACGCGGAAGTGCAGGCCGCCAGCAGGATCAGTCCGAACGCGCGTTGCCACAAGCTCACCACGTTTCCGTGAACCAGCCACAGCACTCCGGCCAACGTCAAGAACAGCGCAAGCGGGTAGACGCCGTCGCCGATGAAATGGATGAGCTGATACGCCGCCCACGAGCCCACGCGGCCACAGGCGTTCGCGGTCGGGTCATTGTGCGGAAACTGCGCGGGGCTCGGCCAATCGCCCGCGTCAAAAGTCAGCACTGACGACCACAGGAAGAGGCACCCGATCAGCAGCAGCAACGCGCCCGTGTAGCGCCGCGGCTCGCCCGTCCGGGACGGCGCGCGCCCCGCCGGACCCGTCGAATCCGTTCGACTCATGCAGACCATCCTTGCCCGCGGGGGTAGATCCCGCAGCAGGCCGTCCTTATATCGTCATCCTGCGGGCTTGTCCATCGGCGGGGTTGGCCGACATGCGCAAAGCGGCCCCGGCGTGCGCCGGGTGGCGTGGCGTCACGGCTTGAGCCGGGCAGCCGTGCGAGAGGCATTCATGCTTACCCGCTGCGCGTGAAAGCATGCCACCCGTCACCCGTTCCCCGCAAGGCCCGGCCGCGCGTCAACGGCGCGGATTCTCGTACGTGCGGCTGCCTTCCCACGCGG
Organism: Phycisphaerae bacterium; assembly: GCA_036505095.1. Lineage (GTDB taxonomy): Bacteria > Planctomycetota > Phycisphaerae > UBA1845 > UBA1845 > DASXUA01. The sequence continues at coordinate 13,126 of DASXUA010000158.1, read as the reverse complement.
GCGTTCCGTCACGATTGCGCAGCATGATCGTCTGGTTGCCGGACTCGAGCTCTCCGGCAACGAAGATGTCGCGGCCGTACAGGTTCACCCAGGAGCCGCGCAGCGTAATATCCGGATTGCCGGCAACGGGGGCAGAGCAGACGCGCCGCGCCGCGGCAGCCCTTGACACCAAGTCGGTCGAGGTCATACGATGTATGTACAATGTATAACCCCGGGGAGCCGTGACATGCAGAAGAAACTCAGCCCACATGGCAACAGTCTGGCGTTGGTCATCGATCGACCCATCCTGGATTTGCTCAAAATAGACGCCGACACGCCGCTCGACGTTTCAACGGATGGCAATGTGCTGATCGTCGCACCGGTTCGAGATGCCCGCAGCCGCCGCAAGTTCGAAGCGGCGCTTGCGGACGCTAACCGGAAATATGCCCGCATGCTCAAGCGCCTGGCGTGATGAGCCCGATTTTTCTGACGCTGGACGAGGCCGTCGAAATCCACCGCGACCAGATCGAACGTTATGGCGGATCGGCAGGCGTGCGCGATTTCGGACTCCTGCAGTCAGCCCTGGCGATGCCGGCCGCTGGATTCGACGGGGAATACCTGCACGCCGATCTATTCGAGATGGCCGCGGCATACTTGTTCCACATCGTGCAGAACCATCCATTCGTTGACGGCAACAAGCGCGCGGGTGCCGTGGCGGCCATCGTTTTCTTGTGCCTTAACGGCATAAGTCTCCAGGTGGCAGAAGAAGAGTTCGAAGAGTTGGTTCTCGGTGTCGCGCAAGGTCACATCAACAAGCCGGCTATCGCAGACTTCTTTCGAGCACATGCTCGTCAGGAATAAGGGCCGGGTAACTCAGGCGTCAGCAGATACTCACCGTGCATGCTTTGGCGATCGACGCTGGATTCGCAGGCATGGCAGACCAGACTCGGCCTACCAAGTGTACTTGACGGTATAGGTGACGGTCTTTTCTTTGTCGGCCGGCACTTCGACCTCGAAGTGAATCGTGCGCGCGTCGATCTTCTCGTACTTGTCGCTGGATTGCGTAATCTCCCAGGTAGTCCAGCGGAAGAGGTTCTCCTTGATGATCACCTTCTGAGCGGCCGATTTGTGATTGCGGAGCTGGATTTTGTAGCTGTCGGTCATGGTGCGGCGTCCGGCATCCATGGTGAAGTCGGTCTGCGTGCGCTCGCCGACTACGTCGAAGGACTGGCCCACCTTGATCAACACCTTCTCGTCCTTGGGCGTGTGGTCGATCAGGTCCTCGCCGATGAATTCGAGCGTGCCGTCGGCCTCGTCCTGCTTGTAGGTGCGCACCTTGCCGCGCGGCAGCGGCATGCCCAGGTTGCTGGCCTTCTCGTTCTTGAAACGCACGTAGACATCGACCTTCGGGTTCGACTGGGTGCCCAGGTTGCGGTCCTGCTGCGGCTGCGCGGTGAAATACCAGTGGGCGGCCTCGGGCAGGCCGTAGTACACCAGCACTTTCTCGACCTTCACGTCGTGCGCCGTCGGAAACAGCGTGATCTGCTGGGTCGTGTTGGCCAGGATGTCCGTCCGCCGCGGCAGCGAATACAGGTGATACTCGAAGAATGCCTTCTCCTCGAAGCCGAGCTGCGCTGCTTCGGCCGCCATCATCCGCCCCGCCTTGCCCGCAAAATCGCGTGCCCGCGACGGCTCGACGCGCTGCACGTCGCCGGCAATGAGCTTGAGCCGCGCGTTGGCGTATCCCGCGCCCGACAGGTTCATCAACGTCACCCACGCCCCCAAGTCAGCGCGGTCTTCCGCCTGATTGAGCACCAGGTTGTAGTCGCTCCGCCAAGTGATGCCGTTGGTCTGATAGGTCGTGCGAATCTGATGCTCGCCGGCCTCCGCCGACTGCACCTTCCACACCAGCGTCGGCCGCGTCAACAGCCCGTCCGGCAGCGGCCCGAGCTTGATCTGCTGGTGGCTGCCGCTGATCACACGCACGCCCTCGGCCGTCTGCAAGACGACCAGAGGTTTGGCTGCCAGCAGCTTGCCGGTGATCGACTCCACTTTGTCGCCGCTGGGCACGACCACCGTGATCTCGCGGTCGAGGTATTTTTCGAGCAGCTTCTCGTTGCTGACCAGGTCAAACTGGAAGTTCTGCTCCAGTACCGCCGTGCCGGTCGGGCTGGTCAGGTCGGTGAAGCTGACCGTGGTCGGGTCGATGAACTCGGCCACGTCGGTGAATCGCAGGTCGGTCACGCCCCGGTCGAGCTTGACCTTGCGGATTTCCTTCACCACCCCGAACCCCGGCACCTGCCACGCGAAACTCGGGTTGTACCCCTGCCGCTGCTGGGCGATGAACTGCTGCGGATCAAATCCGGCCGGATCGGCTGTCGAGTAAACCGTCAGCGCCGGACCCTCATCGACCGCTGCCGGCTGTGTTGCGGGCCGGGTCTGTGCGACCGCAGCTAAGTGAACCGTTAGCAACACAAGCGTAATCATCGCACCGAAATCTCTTCTCATCTGGGTTCTCCCAACTCTGCCTTCATTGGACGCCCGGGCGAGCGTCCGGTTCCGGAGCCTACAACGCTTCGCGTAGCGCTGCAAAGCGGCTGCGCGCCGCGCTATCGGTAGTTCTTTCCCAGATTCGCCAAGCCGCGCCATCCGTGCTGCTTTGATACCTAGAGCCGACTGGCGCGGTATTTTATCGGGGTCGCCGGGCCGTGCGCAGCAGTCAACGATCTGGCGCTGGGTTTGCATTGTTCAGGGCGGATGCCCGCGTGGGCAGCCGTGGGGGATGGAGGCAGGGCCATGTTGACCCGGGCGTACGTCTGGTGGTTTTTCAGACGCAAGTTCAAGATCGTCTTCCTGACAGGCATGATGTACGCGGCGCTGTGCTAGGGCGCCGACGTCGCCCCGTCCACTTCTGTGGGAGGTTCTGACGCGCCCGCGGCGCGTTGGGCGAGAACACTCGCGTTCTCCAGAGCGATCGCGGCGTTGCGCTTGAGCATCTCGAGCTTGGCGCGCTTCATCGCACTACCTTTCAACTTGGCGCGGTAGTCTTCCGGTGACCAGTTCAGCAATTCCAGCAGGGATGGCCACGGATTCGGCGGCCGCGCGGCAAATTCGTTGACAGGCGTAGTCGGCGCCTTGCGGTTGAACGGGCACACGTCCTGACAGATGTCGCAGCCAAAGACCCAATCACCTATAGCGGAGTGGAACTCGGGCGGAATTGCGTCGCGCAGCTCGATCGTGAAGTAGGAGATGCAGCGTGAGGCGTCCATCTCATACGCACGCGGAAAGGCCTGCGTCGGGCAGGCCTCCAGGCAGCGCGTGCACGAGCCGCAGTGATCGGTGACCGGTTCGTCGGGCGCCAGATCGAGCGTCGTAACGATCTCCCCGAGAAAAAACGTGCTGCCCAGCTCGGGATCGAGCACCAGCGTGTTCTTGCCGATCCAGCCGACCCCGGCCGCGGCCGCCCATTCGCGCTCCACCAGCGGAGCGGAGTCAACGCAGATGCGCGTATCGAACGGCTCATCAATGGCAGCGCGCATCCCGGCGACAAGTCGTTCGAGCCGGCCGCGCACTACCTCATGATAATCAGCGCCCCAGGCGTACATGGCCACGCGGCCGCGGGGCTGGCCCTCCGTCGGCGGCGCGGGCGCGGGTTGTCGATAATTCAAGGCGGTCACGATGATGCTGCGGGCGCCGGGCAGCAGCCCTTGAGGATCCCTGCGTAGAGCGTCGTGATGGTGTAGATACTGCATTTTTCCGGCCCGCCCCAGCCGCAGCCATTCAGTCAGATAATCGGCGCGGGGCAACTCGGCAGCGCGCGCCACGCCGATACGGTCGAAGCGCAAAGCCGCGCCGAGTTGCTGGACGATGCGGGATTTATCGGTCGGCGACATCGGGCTGGCTCCCACGCAACGTGCTCCGCGTTTCAACCGATATTGTATGCGCTTACGGACCGTTGACAGGCCCGAAACGCGACGTAAGTTATCGGATGCGGCAGCGACGGTCAGGGGAGCGAATCACGGTTCTGCGAGCCGAAAGCAAGCTTCATGTTTGACTACGACTGGTTTCACGGCCCGGCCTTCGAGCAACAGCAGCAGGAGGCCAAATGGCGCTGTGCCCTCAAGCATTTTCCCGAGGTCGATCCCGAGCGGATCCACGAAGACCCGGCCGTCCGGAAATTCTTTGAGGCCCTGGAGGTACGCCGGCTGGTCTACCTGCGCGACGGCTTCAGCTACGAGCTGAAAGACATGGCCAACCTCGACAGCAAGGCCCACCTGACATTCGAGTGCGAGCCGGTCGACGAGCACTACAAAGTCGGCTCGTTTGTCGTGGCGGTGCCGTTTGAGGACGTGGTGCGCGTCGAGGTCTTCGCCGTGCATCCGCAGGAGAAGCCCGGCGACGCGCCGCTGATCACCGGCTTCCGCACGCGGCCGGACGGGATGATGGGCGTGGGTCCAGGCCGGGACGGAGCCGGAGCCGAGGCGCAGACCGCTTCCTGAGGGAGGGCGAGGCTCCCGCCGAGCCGTTTCTTGCAGAGGCGCCGCCCGCCGCGGCGGCGACCAAAAATACTCCCGTCAAAACAATCGTTTCGAATCCAGCAGAATGCAAACCGGACCATCGTTAACGGCCTCGACCTGCATGTCCGCGCGGTAAGCACCGAGTTCGACGCGCAATCCAAGATCGCGCAATACAGCCGCGCACGCCTCGTAGTGTGCACGAGCGGCATCGGCCGGTGCCGCCCCGATGAAGGCCGGGCGACGGCCTTTGCGCGCATCGGCCAGCAACGTGAAGGCGCTCACCAGCAGCACGCTTCCGCCGGCATCGGCGATGTCAATGTTCATCGCGCCCGCCGCATCGGCGAAGATGCGCAGGTGACGGATCTTGTCAGCCACGTAGCGCACATCATCGGGACCATCGTCCGTCGCAACTCCGAGATAGACCAGCAACCCGGGGCCGATTTCGGCGTGCACCGCGCTGGAAACGATCACCCGCGCCTGCGACACACGTTGAACGATGGCTCGCATGGAATTGTCCTGAATGGGAGGGCGAGGCTCCTGCCGAGCCACTTCGGCGGAGTCCTGACGCTCTCCATGGTTCGGCGGGAGCCTCACCCTCCCGGATTAGCGCTCGGCCGACGCATAGGGCAGCAGCCGCACCAGGATAAAAGCCACCATACCGATAATGGACAAGATCGAAAGTGCGCTGAGACTCACACGGCCCGTGAGGCGCGCGCCGCGGATCAGAATCAGGGCCAACACGGCGTAGCCACCCAGACCCGTGACAAATCGGCCCAGGCTGTCGTCGCTGGTGGCGACGGTCGGGATGCAGGGCCACATGGTCATGAGAAACGCGACCAGCAGCGCGGTCGCGGCCGTGAAGAAGCCGAAACGCGCCGCCGGACGGACCAGATGCCCGGCCGTGGTCCAGGCCCGCCCGGCCGCGGCGGGGTCGAGCTGCTGTTGCCAGATGCGCGCGAGCCAAATCCACAGGCCCGTCATCAGCGCCAGCGCGATCACGACCGCGTTGAAGATGAGGGGATAGCGATCCGAAAGCAGCTCGGGCGTACGCGGCATAAAGGCAATCGCCGCCGAGCACGCTGCCATCGACACCAGGCCCATCGCCGCGTCGGCCAAATCCTCGTTCCAGCGCCGGTGAACCAGCGCAAACAGCGCCGCCCCGCCGACCGCACTGACCAACAGCATCGTCACCGCCGTGAGGCGATAGCCGCCGGGCACTATTTCGACCGGCGCCGCAAAATGATAGCAACTCAGGAAAATCAACGTCAGCCCGATCGCGCCCGCGCTCGCACGAAAGCCTGGCCAGGTGGCGGCACTCACCAGAAGCTGTTGCGGGTCGCTGCGGAGGGCGCGGCGCCGCGCCCGGCGCCGCTGCTGGTCCTGCACGACCACGAAAACTGCCAGGACCAGTGCTAATCCAACCGAGAGGGCTACCGAGGCCGCGCTGCGCGCCGGCGTGGCCCGGCCCGCGATCGGGACGTACGCCGGAATGAGCAGCGCCGCCCAGAACACCGTCAGAACGATCAACCAGAAAAGCGGCGTCACCAGCAGCGTGCTGCGCGTGGTGCGCAGCAGCGACGCACACGTCAAACACAGCGCCGCCGCCGCCGCCAGTCCGCCGGCTCCGAAGCCCATAATCGTCGTGATCGGCAGGGTTGCACCGTGCCCGATTTCAAAAATGTGCAGGATCAGCCGCATCATCATCAAGACCAGCAGGACGATGGCAGCGAACATTCCGAGCGACAGCGCGGCGACGTGGCACACAAAAATGAAGGCTTGGGACGATCCGTGCTCGCCCGGCTGGAAGATTCGGCTTGCGGCCAGCACGCACCACGACCACAACAGCGCCAGTCCGGTGGCGGTGTAGCCCGCCACGTGAATCCATCCACCGGTCCAGTGGCGGTAAGCGATCGCGCACGTGACGATCGCCAAGCTCGCTGCGCTGACGAACACGCCCCACATGAGGCGCCGCGGCACCCAACGCACACCGACGAGGGCGAGAAGCGCTGTGCTCAGGAAAGCCAGGGTGAGCAGGTTACGATGGTCGTCGATCCACAACGAAGTGTTCAGTTTTCCAAACGGGAGGGCGAGGCGCCTGCCGAGCCGGTTCGGCGGGAGCCTCACTCTCCCACGCGCTCAACGCGGTACGGGCAGCGGCAACGGCACGGCGAACTTCGGCGCGTTCTTGTCCCCCTTGTAAGCCGAGAGCACCGGCTCTTTCGCGTTGACGCGCTCTTTGAGGAACTTCGCGACCTGCGGCAGTACCTGCTCGGGCGCCGCCAGCCGGTCGACCCACAGCTTGGGCCATTCAAAGACCAGGTATCCGCGATACACGATGCCCTTGAGCAGCTCGATCATGCGGGCCAATTCCACCTTGCCGGTCCCGGGCACTTTGTAATCGATCAGCAGCCCCTGCGGATCGAAAGTGCCGTCACAAACGTGCACCATCCCGATCTTATTACCCAGGCGCGGGATCGACGTGGTCGGCCGTTCGCACAGCGTCATGGCGTTGAACGGGTTCCAGCAACAGCGAATCGCCGGATGAGCGGCATAATCGACCACATACCACAGGTCGCGGCTCCCGGCGAAATCGCCGGCGCTGTTCTCCACCAGGATGGTGACGCGGTGTTTGGCCGCGATGGGCGCCAGCGTCTGCAGCGTCAGCGCGATGCGCGCCAGCGTGTTGTAGCGGTTGTCGCCTTTGGGAATCTCGCCGATGAAAACGCGCACTAACGGGCAGCCGAGCTGGCCGGCCAGTTCGATAAACTCGATCACTTTGAGCCGGTGGGCGGCTACGGTCTTGCGGTCAGGCGAATCAAAGGAACCCGAGGCGCCGATGCAGACCAACTCGATTTTGGCATCGGCGAAGCGTTGCCGGGTCGCAACCGGATCGGCCGCTACTTCGGGCACGATGGTAAGGTCCATCTCGCCCATGATTCCGCGCAGCTCGACGCCGTCGTAGCCGTATTCCCGCGCCTTGGCGACGATGGTCCCGAAGTCCCAGCCGGGACAGACCAGCGAACTAAATCCAATTTTCATGAGGCATCTATCTCCGATCCCGGCGCGCCGGGATCGTGGGCCGCGAAGGCTATCAGATTGCAGGCGCGCGTCAACCTCGGCGTGATTGCGGGCCGGGCACGGGCGTGCCCAAGTTTCCGGGCAACCGCCAAGTCCGTCAGGATCCGCCGTGGCGGGACGCCAAGGGCGCCAAGAGCAGAGGAGGACCAGTCCCGGCGCGCCGGGAGTTCGCGAAGCGGACCAAAGCATCTTGGCCACCCCGCCACGGCGGATCTGCGACTTGGCGTCTCGGCGGTCGTTTCGGCCATCTTCGCGCTTGCTCAGTCTCGCCGCGCCAGCAGCGCTCGATACGGCTCCGCCTGATTCGCTGGCACTGTGACTGGCCAGAAGCTGCAATATCAATCGTTGCCCGGCGACGTGAATCTCGACGGCACGTCGAACACGGTGGACCTGCTGGCGCTCGTGACGGCATTGAACAACGGCAGCGCCAATCTCTCCGACAATCTGGCGCGCTACAACATCGACCGCATGGGCGGCGTAAACACGCAGGACCTACTGCGGCTGGTGCAACTCCTGAACGGCGTCAACACTACGCAGGTGTTCAATGGCGCGACCGTGGCGCCGTGCCCCAATTAGGCGCCGTGCAGGGTGCCGCAGCGCGTGGCTTTCGGTCAGAGGATGCCATCCGGTAAGATCAGCGGCGGCTGTAGCTGCAAGGAGCCGCCGATGAATCCGATTCGATTCGGGGCGATTCTCGTTCTGTTGGCCGGCATCATGCCGGCCGGACAACTTCCGCGGATCGCGTCTGCGCAAACCTCACCCGACGAGCCGCGCCCCGCCCTGCGCCCGGCGCCGACTACGGCACCCGCGGCCAAGGTCGCAATCGCGGAATCGCAGCCGGCGACCAGAAAGGCCGAATCGGTTCCCTCGGCCGCGGGTATACCGCGATCACTTCGGCCGGAAGATCTCAAGGCGCTCGCGTGGCGCAGCATCGGCCCGGCCAACATGGGCGGGCGCGTCGCTGATATCGCGATCGCACCTGGCAATGCGAAGACGTTTTTCGTCGCGCTGGGCACGGGCGGATTGTTCAAAACCACCAACAACGGCACCACGTTTTCACCGGTGTTCGACAAGGAGGTCACGGCCTCCATCGGTTCAGTGGTCGTTGCGGATGCGCCGCCCGACTGGTCCGGCTGGAAAGACGAGCCAAAAGTCGAAACGCCCGCATCGAAGCCAGCGGATGAGAAGGACAAAGGCAAGGGCAAGATCGTCTGGGTTGGCACCGGCGAAGGCAACGGCCGAAACAGCTCATCCTGGGGTCACGGCGTCTATCGCTCCACCGACGGCGGCGGCAGCTTCACCTACGTCGGCCTCACCGATTCGCACGATATCCCGCGCTTGGCTGTCGATCCGCGCAACCCCGACGTGTGCTTCGTCGCCGCCCTTGGTCACCTGTGGGGAGCCAACAAGGAACGTGGCGTCTACAAGACCAGCGACGGTGGTAAGAATTGGACGCCGGTCCTGCAGATCGATGAGAACACCGGCGCATGCGACGTGCTCCTCGATCCGCAGAACCCTGACACGGTCTTTGCGGCCATCTACATGCGACGCCGCACGCCCTACAGCTTCCGCAGCGGCGGACCGAATGGCGGCATCTATCGCTCCAGCGACGGCGGCGCCCACTGGACCAAGCTGACGCAAGGTCTGCCGGAGCAGACCGGCCGCATTGGCCTGGACATTTACGCCAAGGACCCGCGTATTCTGTATGCCGTGATCGAATCCGATATCGGCGGCGTGGGCGTCGAGCCCTTCGACGACCGCAGCAAGACCGGCGGCGTTTTCCGCTCCGATGATCACGGCCAGACTTGGACGCGCGTCTTCGACCGCGCCCCGCGCGGCTTCTATTTCGCAAAAGTCCGCGTCGATCCCACTGACGATCAGCGTGTCTATCTGCTCGGTTACGGGTTGAGCATTTCCGATGACGGCGGTCGGCACTTCCGCGCCGGCGGCGCCCGCAAGCCCCACGGCGACCTACACGCTATGGTGATCAATCCGGTGGATCGCGATCACTTGCTGCTCGGGACCGACGGCGGCGCCTATGTTTCATATGACCGCGCGGCGACCTGGGATTTCCTTAACCATCTGGCCACCGGCGAGTTCTACAACATTGCACTCGACATGTCGGAGCCGTACCGCGTCGGCGGCGGCCTGCAGGACAACGGCTCTTGGATCGGCCCCAGCGCGACCATCCTGGATACCGGCTCCGACACGCCCGGTCAGCCCGGCGGCGGCATCACCAATCAAGAATGGCGCATGGTGAACTGGAGCGATGGCTTCCACGTCGCGTTCGATCCCGAGGACACGAACATCGTGGTCGCCGAGGGTCAAGGCGGCGAGTTGGTTCGCATCCACCTCGACACCGGCCGGCGAAAGCTGATCCGCCCCGCTCCCAAGGAAGGCGAGCCGCGCTTCCGCTTCAACTGGAACAGCCCGTTCTTCGTCTCGAAGCATCAGCCGCGCACGCTGTACTTCGGCGGCAATTGCGTCTTCAAGCTGACCGAGCGCGGCGACCGCTGGGAGCGAATCAGCGACGACCTTTCCAGCCGCGCACTGGAGAAGATCATGTCGGTCGGCTCCGAAGCCGAGACGCATGGCACCATAGTCTCACTGGCCGAATCGCCGCTGGCGCCCGGCACGCTCTGGGCCGGCAGCGATGATGGATTGATTCACGTTACCCATGACGATGGCAAAACGTGGTCCAACGTCACGCCGCCGGAAGTCAATGGTTGGTACATCACGAAAATCGAGCCGTCGCATCACGAGCGCGACGCGGCCTACGTATCGATCGACGGGCATCGCAACGACCACATGGATCCGCATCTGCTCGTGACCACGGATGCCGGCCAGACCTGGCGCCTGATCGCCGGAGATCTGCCGCCCGGCGCAACGATCAAGGTCGTGCGCGAAGACTCGACTAATCCTGATGTGCTCTACGTCGGCACCGAAACCAGCGTGCACGTGACCATCGATCGCGGCCAGCACTGGGTGCGGCTCAACGGCGAGTCGCTCCCGACCGTTTCCGCTGAGGATCTGGCGATTCATCCGCGCGAGCGCGATCTGGTGGTCGGCACGCATGGCCGATCGATCTACATCCTGGACGATGCCGCGCCGCTATCGCAGCTTACGCCCGAGATCGTGCAATCGGAATTGCACCTGTTCGATGTCCGTCCGGCTAAGCCGCGCTTCCTGCTTCCGCACGAGGGCTTCTGGAGCGACCGGATGTTCCGGGCGGCCAATCCGCCGCCCGGCGCCATCATCACCTATTGGCTGCGCGACTACACCTCCGACGAAGTCAACGTGATGATCGAGGACGCGCGCGGCAAGCCGGTTCGCAAGCTGAGCGGTTCGTCGCGCCCGGGCTTGAACCGCGTTGTCTGGGACTTGCAGTTCGAAGAATATGACCGCTTCCACAGCCCGGACGAGCAGTACGGCCAGAAGGAATTCGTCCCGGCCGGCACGTATACCGTAACGGTTGCTTTCGGCAAACAGAAGGCCAGCAAGCCGGTCGTGGTGCTGGAGGCCCCTGGGAGCGCTGCCGCTATGCCGGCCGCCGGCGGTGAATGATGGGCAAGCTCGGCGTTTGCTCCTGGTCGCTGCAGCCGCCTTCGCCCGCCGACCTGGCGCGCAAGGTCAGCGATGTCGGCGTGAAGTGCGTGCAGCTTGCCCTGGATCCGCTGCGTGAAGGGCGGTGGGCCGCCGAAGAGACGCTGACGATCCTCGCGAACACCGGCGTCGAAATCCGCTCCGGCATGATGGCCATGCGCGGCGAGGACTATTCGACGCTCGAATCGATTCGACAGACGGGCGGCGTGCGCATGGACCAGCACTGGGCCGAGAACTTGGCGGCCGCCGGCGAGAATGGCCGGATCGCGCGACGGCTCGGCATCCACCTGGTGACATTTCATGCCGGATTCCTGCCGCACGAGCGCGGCGACGCGCTCCGGCAATTGATGATCGAGCGGCTGCGCGCGATCATCGATCGACTTGCGGAGCACGGCGTGCGCGTCGGTTTCGAAACCGGTCAGGAGTCGGCCGATACCCTGCTTGATATCCTCGACGAATTGGATCGACCGGCTGCGGGCGTCAACTACGATCCGGCCAACATGATTCTGTACGGGATGGGTGATCCCGTCGAAGCGCTACGGCGCCTCGCGCCGCGCGTTGTGCAGATTCATATTAAGGATGCGATGGCGACGACGGCTCCCGGCACCTGGGGCCGCGAAGTTCCCGTGGGCACGGGTCAGGTCGATTGGCCGGCATTCTTCGGTGTCATCCGCCAGAAGCGGCTTGGCTGTGATCTGATGATCGAGCGCGAGGCGGGCCACGATCGCATCCGCGATGCGCGGCGTGCGCGCGAGGTCGTTGAGCGGTCACTGGGAACTGAGGAACTGAGGAACTGAGTTGGACACGAGTGTGCACGCGTCGCTCGGCGTAGGGATGATCGGCCTGGGATTCATGGGCCGCACGCATGTCGCCGCTTATGAAAGCGCGCGGCGCGCGGGTTATCCGTGCCGACTGGTCGCCGTATGCGATCGTCAGGCCGAACGCCGCGCCGGCCAAGTGGCTGTCGCCGGCAATATCGCGACCCTTGACACGCCGCGGGCGAAGCCCGCATCGCCTGGCGATGCGCGGCGCGAAGCGGCACGCGGCGTGTCAAGGGCGACCGGCGCCGCGCGGCTCTTCGATCCTTCGCAAGTATGTGTTTACGCAGACGCGGCCGATTTGCTCGCCGATCCGGCCGTACAACTCGTCAGCATCTGCACGCCCACCGACACGCACGTGGACTTGACGATCGCCGCGCTGCGCGCCGGCAAGCACGTGCTGGTCGAGAAGCCGCTGGCGCTCGGCTCGGCCGACGCGCACCGCGTGGTCGAGGCCGCCGCCGCGGCCCAGACGCTGTGCATGCCCGCCATGTGCATGCGCTTCTGGCCCGGCTGGCCGTGGCTCAAAGCAGCTATCGACGCCCAGACCTATGGCCGCGTCGAAAGCGCAGTCTTCACCCGTCTCGGCTCACCGCCCGCCTGGTCAGCTTTCTATCAGGACGTGCAGCGCTGCGGCGGCGGCATGGTGGACATGCACATCCACGACACCGACTTCATCCGCTGGTGCTTCGGCGACCCGCAAAGCGTCGCCAGTACCGGGACCGAGCAGCATATCACCACGATCTATCGCTACCCGAGCGGTCCGCCGCACGTGGTGGCGGAGGGCGGCTGGATTGACGGCCTGAAGTTCCGCATGCGCTATCGGGTCGCGTTCGAGCGCGCCGTGGCCGAGTTCGAATTCGGCCGCGAACACCCACTCATGCTGACGCACGGCAATCTCAGCGAACCCGTCCGGCTGGAACCGCTCAGCGCGTACGATTTGGAGATCCGCTATTTTGTCGAGGCGATCGCAGGCGGCGACCGGGACTTCCGTGCGACCGTGGCCGACGCCGAAGCCGTCGCGCGCCTGCTGGAAGCCGAGCGCGAGAGTCTGCTCACCGGCGTTCCGATCACGCTGTGAGGCGCTGCGCTTTGGCCACGCGCTGGATGTGGAGGCGCATGAGATCGCGG
>DASXUA010000157.1:0-18759 GCA_036505095.1 Phycisphaerae bacterium | reverse complement strand
GTTAACATAGCCAATGGACGAGAAGATTGCAAGCGCTTTCAGACTGAGCTATAGTGGAGTTAATCGCGATGCCCGCTCCGATCCAGCCGTTTCAAGGCGGCGGATCGACTGCAAGTGACTGCTACATCTGGGCTTGCATTGGGTGAGGGTTCGGAAAGTGCTCCGGTTTCCAGACGGTTTCCTGTGGGGGGCGGCAACGGCCGCTTATCAAATCGAAGGTGCGGCCGCCCAGGATGGGCGCGGGCCAAGCATCTGGGATGAGTTCTGTCATGCGCCCGGCAACAGCGTCAACGGCGAAACCGGCGACGTGGCCTGCGACCACTATCATCGCTGGCGCGAAGACCTCGACCTGATGACCATGCTCAAGCTGAACGCCTATCGGTTCAGCATAAGCTGGTCGCGCGTCATGCCGCAGGGGTACGGCGCGGTCAACCAGCGCGGTCTGGACTTCTACGACCGGTTGGTGGATGGCTTGCGCGCCCGGAACATCGAGCCCGTGGTGACGCTCTATCACTGGGACCTGCCCGCGGCGCTGCAATGGGAGCTCGGCGGCTGGCTGCACGACGACAGTGCCGCTCTCTTCGCGGACTACGCCGAGTTGATGTTCAAGCGCCTCGGCGATCGCGTGAAGTTCTGGCTCACCCTCAACGAGCCTTGGTGCTCCGTCGATGGCGGCTACTTCCACGGTGCCCACGCGCCCGGGATCAAGAACCGCAAGTGGGGCTATCGCGCCGGCCACAACCTGATGCGCGCCCATGCCTACGCGGTCGCCCGCTATCGGGCGTTGCGGCCGCGCGATGGCAAGATCTCTTTCGCCCTCAACATGGCCTACAGTTTTCCCGCCAGTGAGTCCGCGGAGGATCGGGGGGCGGCCGAGCGCGCCATGGTCGGCTTCGGCGGCTGGTTCGGCGATCCGGCCTACTACGGCGATTACCCGGCGCTCATGCGCCAGCGCCTGGGCGATCTGCTGCCGGAGTTCTCGCCGCAGGACAGTGCCCTGCTGAAGCGCTCGATGGATTACATCGCGCTGAATTACTACACCAGCGACGTGATGCGGCACAAACCGGGCGCCGGGCTGATGGACGCCGAGGCCGTTCCGCAGCCGCAGCGACACCACACCGCCATGAACTGGCCGGCGGTGCCCGAGGGCTTCCGCGCCCTGCTCGGCTGGCTGAACCGGCGCTATCCAGAGCTGCCGATCTACATCACCGAAAACGGCGCCGGCTATGAGGAAGCTGCCGGCCCCGAGAATTTCGTCGACGATCAGCGCCGCATTGCTTACCTGCGCGAGCACATCGCGGCCATGCACGCCGCCATCCGCGACGGCGTAGACGTGCGCGGTTATCTGGCGTGGTCGCTGCTCGATAACCTCGAATGGAGCTGCGGCTTTGCCAAACGCTTCGGCCTGGTCCGCTGCGATTTCGAGACGCTGAAACGGACGATAAAATCCAGCGGGTACTGGTACGCGCGCGTGATCGCCAACAAGGGCCTGGACGACGACGGGACCGCCTCACGCGCGCCGGCCGAATCCCCCGCGCTGGTCGACGTTTGAGCAGCGCCGGCATCGATATCGGTGATGTCGCTGCGAAAGATCATCATCATCACCCTTCTGGGCGTGCCGGCCGGGGCACTCCTGCTTTTTGGTCCGCGCCGCACGGCGGATGTTCCTTGCGATCGCACGATCGTTCGCTATTGGGAAAGCTGGGCTGGCGTCGAAGGTCGCGCGGTACAGGAACTTATCGATGAATTCAACCGCACCGTCGGCGCCCAGCGGGGCGTCTTCGTGCAGTATGTCTCGCTCGGCTCGATGATTCATGAACGGTTGCTGGCCGCCTGCGCGGGCGGCGATCCGCCGGACGTGGCCGGGCTGTTCGCGTTCGCTCTGCCGCAGTACGCCGAACTGGGCGCGCTCGAGCCGCTCGACGCCGACCTGCCTGCGCTCGGTATTCGACCCACTGAGTTCGTGCCGGCCTTGTGGCAGATTGGTGTGTATCACGGGCGCACGTACGGCTTGCCATCGACGCCCTTCACGATCGCGATGTACTACAACCGGCGCCTGTTCCGCGCCGCGGGGCTCGATCCAGACCGCCCGCCGACTACGTTCGATGAATTGCGAGCCTTCAGCGAGCGGCTCACGCGCACGGCGCCGGATGGGTCGTTGCAGACGGTCGGTTTTCTACCTTCGCCGAAGGTCCTGAATTGGTGGCATTGGTGCTGGCCGTTTTTCTTTGGCGACCCGCTCGACGAACAGGGCCGCTATCGGATCGACTCGGCGGCGGGCGTGCGGGCGCTTGAATGGGTGGCGAGCTATCGCGATCGTTTCGGCGCCGAACGCACGCAGGTGTTTGAACAGGGACTGGGCATCGTGGTTGAGGGGGCCCAGAATCCGTTCATGGCCGAACGCGTCGCGATCATTCATCAAGGCCCGTGGATGGCCAACTTCATCCGGCGCTACACGCCCGACCTGGATTATGCGGTAGCGGCGTTTCCGAGCGCGCGTCCTGATGGCAGCCGGCCCGTGCTGGTTTGCAGCGACTTGCTGGTGCTGCCGCGCGGTGCGCGACATCCGCGCGAGGCGCGCCTGTTCCTGGGCTGGCTGATGCAGCAGCCGGTGTTGGAGCGGCTGTGCAAAGCGCATGGCAAGATATCACCCTTCCGCACGCCGGGGCCGGATTTCTTCCGCGATCATCCCAATCCCTTCATCCAGATACATCACGAGTTGGCCGCCAGCCCGGCCGCATTCGGTTATCCGAAGATGCCGACCTGGCCGCAGATCGAGCATGATGTGCTGACGGCCGTGAACAATGTATGGTTTGGCCTCGGCACGCCGCGCGACGAAGCCCGCGCCGCCCAGCAGCGGATCGATGCCGCGGTTGCGGCGTACGAGCGCTTGGCACGGATGCGTTGCTTGGCACCGGTCGGCGCGGCGGACGCGAAGGCTTCCACGCGAGCAGGATCATGAGCCGCAGCGGCGCGCAGCGCAATCAATGGCTGCTCGGCCTGGCCTGGACGTCGCCCTGGTGGCTGGGCTTCGTCTTGCTGACGGCCGGGCCGCTGGCGCTGTCGCTGTATCTGAGTTTCTGTGATTATCCGCTGCTGGCCCGCCCGGTATACATCGGCGCGGAGAACTACGCCGCACTGGTGCAGGACCCAGTCTGGTGGAAGGCGCTCGGGAACACCGTGCGATTCGCCGTCATCTCGATCCCGCTTTGCAGCGCGTTTGCGCTGGGGATCGCCTGGCTGCTGCAGCAGCCGAACCGTGGCGGCGCGATCTTTCAAGCGCTGATTTTTCTGCCGACCATCGTGCCGCTGATCGCGACGGCGATGATCTGGCTGTGGATGCTCAATGGCGAGCTGGGCCTGTTGAATCAGGTGCTGCGCTGGTTCGGGCTGCGGGGACCGAACTGGCTGGGCGATCCGGTCTGGGCCATGCGTGCGCTGGTGTTGATCGCGCTGTGGGGCGTCGGCAACACGGTGGTCATTTACCTGGCCGGCTTGAATGAGGTGCCGCGCGAATTGTACGAGGCTGCCCATCTGGACGGCGCCGGAGCGGCGACCACGTTTCTGCGCATCACGCTTCCGATCCTCACGCCGGTGATCCTATTCAATGCCGTGATCGCGATCATTGCGACGTTTCAGTATTTCGTGATCCCGTTCTCGATCTGGCGCGCCACGGACCGCGGTGGACCGGGACGATCGGCCTACTTCTATACCTCGTATTTGTACGACAATGCTTTCCTGTACCTGAAGATGGGTTATGCCAGCGCCATGGCCTGGGTGCAGCTCTTGATCATCCTGGCGCTGACGGGACTTGTATTTCTGGTCGGGCGAAGGGTCGGGTATCGGCCGTGAAGACCGCACTCATCTACATCCTGCTGGCGGTGCTGTCGGTCGCGTTCTGCGCACCGCTCATCACCATGCTGTCAACCAGCCTCAAACCAGACAGCGAACTTTCGCGCACGCCTCCGACCTTGTTGCCGGTCCAACCTGATCCCGGCATCTACAGACGTGTGCTGGAATCCAGAGAAGTGCCGGTCCCGCTCTACGCCCGCAATACGCTGATCATCACGCTGCTCAGCATGGCTGGCACGCTGCTATCCAGCGCCGCCGTCGCCTACGGCTTCTCGCGGATTGCGTGGCGCGGCCGCAATGTCATGTTCGCGGTGATGCTGGCCACCATGATGATTCCCTTCCCGGTCGTGATGGTGCCGACCTATGTGATCTTCAAGCACCTCGGCTGGATCGGCAGCTTCAAGCCGCTCTGGGTTCCGGCCTGGTTCGGCAGTGCGTTCAACATTTTCTTATTGCGCCAGTTCTTCCTGACGATCCCGCGCGAGCTGGACGAGGCCGCGCGCCTCGACGGCTGCGGCACCTGGCGAACGTTCTGGCGGATCATCCTGCCGTTGGCCAAACCGGCCCTGGCGATCGTCGCCGTGCTGCACTTCATCACGGTTTGGAACGACTTCCTGGCGCCGTTGATCTTTCTGAACCATCAGGACCAGTTCACGCTGGCCCTGGGACTGACGTTCTATCAAACGCGCTCTGGAGGCACGAGCTGGAATCAGCTCATGGCCGTATCGACGATGATCGTGGCGCCGGCGCTGGTGATCTTCTTTGTCGCGCAGCGTGCGTTCGTGCGCGGCATCGCGACGACAGGCATCAAGGGCTGAGCACGCGAAGGGCAAGTGCGCGCTTGTTCGCCGCCGGCTTCAGCCAATCAGCACTCTCTCATTGCGCGTTTCGTGCAGTTCGGTCTGACCTCTGGCGAGATGTCCCCGGCGGTTCTTAGGATCGGCTTCAGCCGATCAGCGTTTGCCACCGCCTTCAGGCGGTGGTAGGCAGTGGCCTGAATAATCGGCGGAGCCGGCTTTAGCCGGCTTTTCAGACACCAAAATCGGACGGGAGGCGTCGCATGAGCAGTCATGTCTACCACGAGATATATCTTCATTTCAACTGGCACACCAAGAACGATGTGCCGCTGCTTACGGGACGGCTCGAGGAACTTGCGTACTCAGCGCTCCGCGAGAAATGCCGCCTGACAAAGGGCGTGTATTTCCATGATATCGGCGGCACGGACACGCATGTCCACGTTGTGATGGACATCGAGCCTTTCGTCACCATTAGCGACATGGTTGGCGAACTCAAAGGCGGTTCGTCGTTCCGCGTGAACGAGCAGATGCGTCACAAAGCACTGGAGTGGCAGCGCGGATACGGAGTTGTGAGCTTCGGTAAGTCGCATTTGCCTTGGATTCTGGATTATGTTCGGCATCAGCGCGAGCACCATTCCCGTGGCACAACTCACGAGCGATTGGAAGCCAGCGACCAACCCGATGACCCCGCCGTGGAGCAAGCCGGCTGAAGCCCGGCTGCGGACAAGCGCCGCGCGAGTTTAGCACCACCGCCTGAAGGCGGTGGCAGACACTGGCCGGCTGAAGCCGGCGGCCGGCCCAAAAACGGACTAAGCTTGAGCCCGGCCATCGGCTTTCAGCCGGTGATCAGCACGTTACCTTTCTGGGTTTTGATCCCATAGGAGCGCCTGTCTCCTGGACAGTCACGCTCAAGATGCGATGAGTCTGCCAGAGTCTATCATGTCGAGTTCGTTTGGCTCGGATGTGGCTGGCACGTTAGCTGCTTGTATCCGTGGGCTGAAGGATGGATGCCTGGTTGGCGACCGCTCACCGGGAGACGTGGGAGGAATTGACGTGAAACGACGCTTAACTGTCATTCTACTTGCACTGGTGCTGCTGGCTCCGTTTATGGCCGGCGCCGACTGCGCCAGCAACAATTCGGATTGCGAGTTTCTCTGCTTCGGCGGGGGCGATTAGCGTGCGGACGGTAATCGCAGGCGCATGAGAGCCACTTTGGCAGTCTGGCTCTGCATGAAAAGCTTCCAGATCAACCCCGTCCGCGCATTCTCGATCGCCACCAGCAGTGGACCAACGTCGATGCCGATGTTGTCGCTGCTGACCCAGTTCAGATCGAGGCTGAAGGAATCGGCGAAGCCGTAGCCGCCCTGCTCCGGATCACGCCAGATGAGCGGCCGACCTTGATCGTCCTTCAGGGCGCGGAAGGCGCGCAGTGCGGCCAGCGACTCGCGCGGCGTGAACATGATGGCCGACCCGGCGGCATAGGGCGCGATCGTGCCGTCGTGCCAGTTTTCCTCTTCGCTAATGTTTGGCCGGACGGCCGGGACGATGTAGCCGGTTTTTCCGTCGCAGGCGCTGAGGCCCCAGCGATCTTCGGCGAACGATTTGAATCGCGCGCGCATCTCCAGGCAGCGCTGCCGCTGCGTCAGCACGGCCCGGCGCGAATTTTCACACCAATCGACACGCAGACCTTCACCCCGGCCCTCTCCCTGCGAGGGAGAGGGAGTAACGCTGAAGCGCGAAGGATCATCCGTCCCGAGTCGGCCATAATCGATCCAGCAATGCGCGAAAAAGTATGTGAATAATGTGCCGTTCCACGTGACGACATATTCAGGCATGTCGGCGTGCCGTTTCACCGCGCGGCGAATGTTGTAGTAGAGTTCTGGCGCGACGGCGTGATCGGGGTTCGGCGCAGCCGCCGCCAGAAAATAGATCAAGCGCTGCTCGTCGCCGGCGTGATCCCAGTAGTACGTCAGGAATTCGCCCGCGCCCGTCGGCTGATTCGGATCCTTGCAGCGCCAGCCCATCGAGAGCAGCCCGCCCTTCTCCAAACTGGCGAACGCCTTCCAGTCCGCGTCCGCAACCAGGCGCCGCGTCAACTCGGCCACTTCGCCGCCGAAATACTCGGCGGCCGGAATCGCGCCGGCGATCAGCAGCGCCGAATCAATCGTGCTGACCACGGTTTCGTAGCCATGATGACTCGGCCCGCCCGTATCGAGATCAGGGAAATGGTAGTAGAGGCCGCACTTCTTGTTGTCAGCGCGATCGATGAGCGCGTGCAGCACCGTTCGCGCGCGCTCGGCGCCCTGCTGGCGCGTGATCCAGCCGCGCTCCACGCCAATCGGCAGAGATGAAAGTTGAAACCCGACCGCCGCGATGCTCGCCACCGGACCGTTCTTGCGGTCTTTCGCCAGACAGGACGGCGAACCCACCTCGCGCCAGAAATAGTTGAAGCAGCCGCGCTGGATCGAATCGAGCAGCGCCTCTTCTTCGGCCGTGAAGTGATAGGGTGGGGGCGGCGCATCGGGGATGATGTCGGCGCGCGCTGACGCGACGACTACAAGCGCCAAAGCACGGGCAAACGATAAGGCCGTTTGCCCATGCCACCCGCCCAAACCACGCGACTCGCTCTGCATGGCTTGACCCTCAAGCGGCCGCACCCTACGCTAGGTTGAAAGCGTTTTCAATGCAGCAGGCCAGGTAATCAGCATGAAAACATCCATCGAGGACGTGGCCCGGCGGGCGCAGGTTTCCATCAGCACCGTCTCGCGCGTCATCAATCGCCGCGAACTGGTCAACGAGCGCACGCGCCGCCGCGTCGAATCGGCCATCGCCGAACTCGGCTACCGTCCGAACATGTTCGCCCGCGGCCTGATGCTGCAGAAGAGCGACATGCTCGGTCTGGTCCTGCCGGACATCCACGGCGAGTTCTATTCCGAGATCATCCGCGGCGCGCATGCCCGCGCCCGCGAAACCGGCTATCACCTGGTGGTTTCCTCGAGCGACGGCGCCGACGACACGCAGCGCCTGCTGGCCGATCTGACGCGCCGCGCGATCATCGATGGACTGGCGATCTTCCTCACCGAGCGCACGCCCGCGCTGCTGGAAGCGATCGATCAGGCCCGCATCCCGTGCGCCATCCTCGATGCCAATCTCGAGCAGCAGCGCTACGACGCGGTGACCATCGATCATCGCGCCGGCGCCCTGGCGCTGATGCGGCATCTGGTCGATGACTGCGGCGCGCGGCGCATCGTCTTCATCGGCGGACCGGCTGGCAATGCCGACACCATCGCGCGTCGCGAGGCTTATGAAGACGTCATCCGCACCGAGCTGACCTGGCGTCCTGACGATGTCTATCACCTGGATTATCAGTACGAGACGGCCTACCCGTTCGCGTTGGAACGCGCGCAATCCTGGGCCGGTCCGGGCCATGCGGTGTTTGCCGCCAATGACGAAATGGCCTCGGGCGTTGTCGATGCGGCCGCCGCGTTGGGATTGCGCGTGCCGCACGACTTGGCCGTGGTCGGTTTCGATGATATCCGTATTGCGCGCATGACGCGCCCGCCGCTGACCACCGTACGCGTACCGATGTTCGGCATGGGCGCCGCGGCGATCGAGCTGCTGTCCCAGCGCGTGGCCGAGCCGCAGCGCCCGCCCGTGCGAATCCTGCTGACGCCCGAGTTGATCGTGCGGCGATCGTCCGGCGCACCATTGGACGCTGAGACGCTGAGTCGCTGAGGGAGAAGGATGCGCCAGCACCCATGGCTGTCGGCGACTTGGTTGTCCGCCCTGCTTCTGGGCCTCATGGGCAGTGCGCGCGGGCAGTGCCCGACGGAAATCACACCTGATCCGAACCAACTCACATTGCCGGCGTCCGTGTTCTCGGTCACGTCGTTCGCGAACATCACGTATCTGAGCGGGTTCTCCGGAATCGTCGGCGTCACCAGCACCTGGCCGTCGGAAATGGGGTGGCAAGGTGATCGCATCGATATCCAGTTCACGCTCCCGGCCACCGTTCCGCCCGACGCGCTCTACTATGCCTTTGCCGTTAACATCAACGCCCATTTCACTCAGAGTTTCACGGTGGCTATCGAGGCCGGCCCGACACTCGGTTCGCTCGTTACGGTACATCAGGAATTCGTCGACAGCCCGCGCCACCTGGTCGCGCTGATTCCGCTGTGCCGGTTGAATCCCGGACAGGCTAACTGGATTCGCATCCAAGGCATCGGCGTGCAGGTCGGTTTCGGCCAGCCCCCGGGAATTCAATGGAATCTGTGGACGCTCGACACGATCCGCGCCGCGCAGCTCGATCCGATTCGCCTGGACCAACTTCAGCGTTTGACCACCTACATTCTGGATTCGATTCAGCCGAACGGTCTGGTGCGCGACGCATTGCCGTATTCGCCGAGCGTTGCGCCCTTCCATCCGGCCACCCCCGATGCGGCCGGTTTCGCGCTACTGGGCCTGTGCGCCGCGGATCACCTGGGTCTGATCGCCAACGCCCAAGCCAAGGTGCTGCAAGTGCTTTCGGCCTACGCCGGCCAGACCCCGGGCGTCACGCCGCTGCGCTCCGCGCAGGGTTTCTGGGTGCATTTCATGAACGTCTTCAACGGCGCGTACGCCGGCTGCGGCTGGGACTCGGCCTACACGCCCATCGGCTCGGCCCTGCTGGTTGGCGGCGCGCAGTTCGCCAAGAACCATTTCAACGGCGATGCGCAGATCGCCGCGCTGGCCGACCTGTTGACCAGCACGACCAACTTCGACGCCGCCATCCATCCCAGCCACGACGGCCGCGTTTTCCTGAGCGTGCCTTCGCAAGGCGCCTGTCCCGGCACATCCTTTGGCACGGTCTCGCCGTGGAACGAATTCATGCTGGTCGTGAGCCTGGCCCTGCGCCAACCGAGCGCGGTGCACGCGCCCTTCGTCGCGAACCTGTGGCTCAACCCTTCCAACCTGCCGACGCGCGCATACCAGGGCATCGCCACGCTGACGGACAATCCGAACTCCTTCGCGCCGGCCTTTTGGGTGCAGCAGATGCACTTCTTCAACGCCGATTTCGCCACAGACAGCGCGTTCGGGACGTTCTTCACGAATCAGCAACTCGCCGACCGCCTCTACTGCACGACGGAGTTGAGCCAACCCTATCGCTATGGTTTGACGGCCGGCGTCGACCCTACCGGCTATTTCGCGGATCGCATCCAGAATCACCACTTCGTCTTCGCTCCGGAAGCCGTCGCCGGCTGGGGCGACTTGCAGACCATGCTGGATTTCTACGCGGCGCAGCCGCCGGCGTCCGATCCGCGCTACCGCTATGGCCTCGTACGCGTCTCGTCGCAGCAGGCGAGCTGGATTCCGTCCGACGGCGCGCTCGTGGATCACCTCTTCCTGATGTTCGGCCTGGTCGCGAGCAGCGATCCGCTGTTTTTCCTGCAGCGCCTTCCGGGGCAGCTCGACGCCGACGCCGATGGGATCGCGGACGCGTACGACAACTGTCCCGCCCTTGCGAATCCCGCGCAAACCGACACCGACGGCGACTCGGTCGGCGACGCTTGCGATGTATGTCCGAGCACGCCGCCCGGCATGCCGGTTCAGCCGAACGGCTGCACGTTCTTCGACAGCGACGCCGACGGCGACATCGACCTGCGCGACGTGGCCGCGTTTGCGAACTGCTTTACCGGACCGGCCGGCGGCGTGCCGACCAGCGCCTGCGCTGCGAACGATCAGGATGGCGATGCGGACGTTGACCTGCTGGACTATGCCACGTTGCCGGCGCATCTCACGGGACCCTGAGCGCTCACCACTATAATAGATGAGCCCGGTTGAAAGTCTGGGCTCTCAATAGCCGGCGCTTGAATTCGTGTGTGGCCTCGGCGCATAATGCGCGTTCGGCTTGCGACGTGGCTCGGTCGCCGCCGCGTGCCCGACGAATACCGCTGCGGCGCGGTCAACCCGAATGGCGGTGCCCCACTGGTGCGCGCGTCCCCGCCGGTGCTGCAGGCCCTGCCGATGAGGGAGCGGAAAAGCAATGATCGAACTCAAGCGCATTCTGCTGGTCGAAGACAGCGCTCATGATATCGAACTGACGCTGGCGGCGCTGGCTGAGAAACACCTGGCCAACGAAGTGGTGGTGGTCCGCGATGGCGAAGAAGCGCTGGACTATTTGCTGCGCCGCAATCGCTATCGCCTGCGCGGCGGGCAGCATCCGGCCGTCGTCTTGCTCGACATCAAACTTCCCAAGCTGGACGGCCTCGAGTTGCTGCGGCAGATTCGCGCCGACGCCGACATCGGCGATATCCCGGTGGTCGTCCTCACGTCGTCCAACCAGGATCCCGATCTGAAACGTGCGTACGAGTTAGGCGCCAGCGCTTATGTCGTCAAGCCGGTGGAGTTCGCCGAATTTACCAATGTCATCAAGGAAGTCGGGCTTTTCTGGGCCGTCATCAACTACCCGCCGCCTGGCTGCGCGCCGCCCACCGCGCGCGAAGCGACTTAACCCGCGACGGCTAGCACCGCGCATCGGCAAAAAGGGGGTCTGGTCAACGGCCCCGCTCGCTGCCTAGGATGTATGGAGAACGGGTGCCGCCGGC
Source organism: Phycisphaerae bacterium (assembly GCA_036505095.1). Lineage (GTDB taxonomy): Bacteria > Planctomycetota > Phycisphaerae > UBA1845 > UBA1845 > DASXUA01. The sequence continues at coordinate 7,526 of DASXUA010000157.1, read as the reverse complement.
AAGCCGGCGCGGTGAACCCCGTGCCGAACGGTCTTGGGCCGCGGCAGACGCTGCACATGGCGAAAACCATCGCGAACCAGAGCCGGTGCATTCTGCTGGTCGAAGATGATCCGCACGATGCCGAGTTGGCGGGCGTGGCCTTCTTCGAGCAGGGGCTGGATCACGAGTTGATTACCGTCGGCGACGGCGAGCAGGCCCTGGATTTCCTGCAACGGCGCGGTGCGTTCGCAGCGCGTCCCCAGTTGAACCCTGCCCTGGTGGTGCTCGATTTGAAGCTGCCGAAGATGAGTGGTCACGACGTGCTGAAGCGCCTCAAGCACGATTCGGCGCTGCAAGTGATTCCGGCCGTCGTCTTCAGCTCCTCGTCCGAAGAGCGCGACATCGTGGCCAGCTATGACCTCGGCGCCAACGCGTACGTGGTCAAGCCGCTGGTCTTTGACGATTTTGTGGAAACGGTGCGCCGCATGGCCCAATATTGGGCCAGCTTCAACCAGCCGCCGCCGGGTAGTGTGGCGTGTGACCCCCGCTATCCAACGCGCTAAGTCTCATCGAATAGCGCGCCCCTGCGACCGGGAGGATTCGAACCTCCGACCTGCGGTTTAGGAAACCGCTGCTCTATCCGGCTGAGCTACGGCCGCAAAATACAATCGCGACCGTATCTTACGCGCCGAAATCGCAGCCGCCAACCTTGAGCGCGTCTCGCTATTCCGGCGTCTTGGGACGAGTTTGCGCTGGCTGGTTCACAGCAGCTCACTCCGCAGAGCAGCGGATTCAGACACGGCCGCTCAGCCACGCGTCCGCCCATTGAGGCGGCGGAAAGAGTGCCGGGATGGCCAGCGTCATCTCGGCACTCGCACGCCGGCCGCGGATTGCTCAGGGTTGGACGACGATGGTCCAGGTGTTGTCGTAAATCACGCCGAAGTCCAGCGGGAGCGGGTACCCCGGCAGTTCATTGTTGGTAATTCTGAGCCGCTCGAACAGATGGAGCGTGTGCGTGCCGGGCGGCAGCGGCTGCGCCACGAACCCGACGCCCTGATAGGCGATGGCGGCGATGGAGCCGTAGTCCCATGGCTCGGGATACGTCACAATGGGATCGAACGCGTTCGGCCCGACGTAGTAGGACCAGAAATTCTGGAGAATCGGTTGGCCGTCCAGCGTCACCTCCGGAAGCCCGGCGCCGTTGGGGTGTATGGCGACGGTCTGGATCAGGTCATTGGGGACGGACGGGTCGTCCACTTGCCCCGTGTTATACCGTTCAGCGATCCAGGCAAAGCAGGGCAGGAAGAACGCGGTGCCCGGGCTGATGGTCACTGTGAGGCTGCCCTGTAAATAGCCGGGATCGTCCGCGGTGAACGAGCCACTCAGGTAGTCTCCTTGCGGTATGGGCATGAAGACCAGAGGCGCCGCTCCCGGCTTGTAGGGCTCCGTAGCCGCGGCGCCGCCGGTGTAAAACCAACGCCAATAGGCTTCGGTCCACGCGGTCAGACCTTGGCCAAAAGCACTTGCGTTGGGCGGCAGGATCCTCGAGCCGCCCGGCGAGATCGACAGCACCGGAACGGCGGCCGACGAAATGATCATCGCGCTCACAGCCAATACGGTCCACTTCTTGTACATGGGTGTTCTCCTTCCGTTGATCGTGAATCAACTATAATTCTCCTACGGATAACGTAATGTGCAGATGTTGACGCTGAAGCCTAACGTGCCACCGAAGTGATCGACCGCATTCATCTCCACGCTGCGGGATTCCCGCCCGTCAGAAATGTAGTGCTGCCGCCGTTGACGCCAACGCGGTAGATGTCCCAGATGCCGCTGCCGGGCGGGCCCACGCGGTGATAAGTCAGATGCGTGCTGCCTGGCGACCAGTGGGCGCTGTCGTATGTGATCCAATTGAAGGTGTGGTTCCGCGCCTGCACGAGCGTCGCCAGGCCACTGCCGTCGGGATTGATCGTGCACAGGTCGGAGACGATGCCGTCAGGCTTGAGGAATGCGAACTTGGCGCCGCTCGGAGACCATTCAGGCTGATGGCCAGTAGTCAGCAAACTCGTCGGTCCCCCGATTTGCGACACGTATAGCGCATTGTTGACGCTGTAAACCACCTGCGTTCCGCTGGGTGACCAGTCGTAGTCACTAGCAGGAATCGCGAGCACCGCTTGCGAGGCACCGCTCAGGGACGGCGTTCCGGCCGCGTCAAACGCGACATACGCGCGATAGATCGCCGAAGCCCCGCTCGCATCGGTGCCGACGTAGGAAACGAATGAATCGGCTTCATTGATCAGCGTCGTGGCCGAGTTGTCTTTGGCCCAGCGCAGCCCGCCCGCGACCGCGATGCCGTCGAAGCTGTCTGTGAGCTGCACCGCGACGACCCCGTCGCTGCGCACCGCGTGCAACTCGTCATTCGAGGTGTACAGGTGCCAACGAAAGCCGCCGTGCAGCGCGAAGCTCGGCTCGCCCCCAACACCGGCCGGCAGCAGCACCTGGTTGCTGCCGTCGGAGTTCATCGTTTTGAGCCCCTCGTTTGTCATGTAGTAGATGGTCCCACCGCCGGTGCCGCCGCCCCCACCCGGCGGAGGAAAAGCTTGGGCGGCGAGACTCGCCAGGAGCAGCGCGGCCACGCACGTCACAACGGCAAACTTCGTGTTACTCATGATTGTTCTCCCGGTGTTTCTAAGCGGATCGTTCTGGTCGCGAGCGCGCACCTTCTCCGCTCGCGCTCGCGCGCTCTCGCCAACAAGTCATCGTTCTCCGGGTTCCGGTCTCTACGGCGGACACGCCCTTGACACGCCGCGGGAGAAGCCCGCCCGCTTCGCGAGCCGTGCCGCAAAGCGGCACGCGGCGCGTCAAGGGCAAGCCGTCACGGTCGCGCCGTTGAATGCCTGAGTCGTGTTGACGCCGTTCAGGAGCTGCACGAGTCGCAGCAGGTCCTGCGTATTCACGCCGCCCATGCGGTCGACGTTGTAACGTGCAAGATTCGCCGTCTGGTTGGCCGTGCCATCATTAATGCGTTGCACGAGCCACAGCAGATCTTGCGTGCTTACCGTGCCATCCAGGTTGACGTCGCCCGGCAGCGATTGGTATTGCAGCTTCTGGTCGGGTGCTGTGGCCGGGAACGTGATCGTCGTACACTGCAGGGGTGGAATGACCGCCGAAAGCCTGAAGGCATAGGGACCCGCACCGCTGCCATTCACAATCACGACCGTCGGGCAGGAACCGCCAGTGCACGACACGGTGATGTTCGCTGGTGTCGGCAGCGGTGCGGGCGTTCCGCTGAACGTCACGTCGATGTGTGCGTATTGAATCGCGCCCTGCGGCGATGTGCTGAGCCCACCGATTCCGGCCGTCAGCACACTCGTCGTGCCGGTGTTCAGCACGTCGCGGAACGGTTCACCCGGCGCATACGGATTGGCGGCGGCCGTCGGCGGGTTCGCCGACACGATCTCGACCTCGACGGGCGGCAGCGCCGGGATATTCACTTGGAACGCGCGTAGTTGTTGCTCCACTCGCAACCATCGATGGTCCCCAGAAATAGCCTGGTCGCCCCATCCGGGACCAGGAACTGCTGCACCGCTCCTGAGCCGGTGCCGGTGAGTCCATCGCCAATGAAAAACGGCTGCCGCAGTCCAGGCATCACCATGGGATCGCTCGGTAGGTAAGGGAAGGCCGATGGCGCCGGGTTGCCGTTCGGCGCCGAATCGTCCAGGAAGCGCCCGTCAGAGCCTCGATGGCACCACTGAATGCCGCGATGCCGTTCTCGGCCACGTGGTCCTGAATGAAACCCCCGTCCGGTGACAAGCCGGATGGCCCGGGCGCGTTGTTCACGCTTCCAGAAACACTAAAGGTAAGCAGCGACCCAGGAACACGCGGAGCCGTACTTGCGCGAGGCTCTGGAGAAACGCCGGACGAACACCCGCAGACGCTGACCTCGCTGAACAACATGGGTGTCCTGCTGCGAGCCCAGGGAAAGCTGGCCGAGGCCGAGCCATACTTGCGCGAGGCGCTCGCCGGATTCACGAAGCGGCTTGGCCCCGCGCGCTGGGAGACGGCCAAGTGTGAGGCGGATCTGGGTACCGTCCTGCGTGATCTCTCGCGCTACGGCAAGGCGGAAGCGCACTTGCTCAAGGCGGAATCGGTCCTCGGAGCGGCCCAAGGCTTGCCGCCCGGTAAGTATCGCGGCTGTGTCGAGGAGACGATCAAGCTCTACGAGAAGTGGGATGCGGCCGAGCCGGGTCAGGGTCACGCCGAACAAGCGGCCGGGTGGCGCGCCAAGCTCACCGCGCAGCCCGAGTTCGATGAGCCGAAGTAATCAAGCTTACGGCCGCGCTCGATCGCTGAGATTCTCGCGAGGCCCGGACCGACCTCCGCTGCTTGCTGCGCTGGGTAGGCGGGGTCGCGAATTTCGAGAACACCCTCTCTGCAACCGCGACGAGGCTCTTCAGAAAATTAGCAAACCACAGCGCTCTCCTGCTGAGCTACGGCCGCTGGATCGAGGGGACCGAGCGCCAACAGCCGCTTCAGACGTTGACCTTCGTGGGTCGCGCGGGTATAAGCTCTTAGGAGAACTGTGCGCGGAGGGATCCGCCTTACCGGGGCGCCAACAAAGTCGTGGCTCGTATTCTGGTTATCGACGACGACCGATCATGCGGTGCACTGTTGACCCGCGCGCTGGTCGACGAGGGTTACGCCGTCACGTGCGTCGGCAACCCGGGCGAGGCCATTCGCGTGATCGACACGGGTTGGGCGGACCTGCTGATTGCCGACTGGGCGCTCCAGAACCACGTCGATGGCGTCGATCTAGCGCATCATCTACATGCCATCCAACCGGATCGGCCGATCATCTTCGTCACCGGCTATGGCCGGTCATCGCTCGAACGAGCATCCCGCGGTCTGCAGTTTCACAGCGTGATCGAGAAGCCCATCGATCTGGACGATTTCCTGCGGACCGTGCGCGACGCACTCGGCGAGGGCTCGCCCGTGAGCTGCGCGTAGTCGCCAGCGGCAGGCGCGCCGCAACGGAGCTACCCGGCTGGCGCCACGAACGCACGCTTCCAAATCGCGGATCTGCGTAACTCTTAATAGAACACCGTCACAATCAGATTCGGGTCGCTGTGCTTGCCCTCGAAGATGCCGATAGTCGACGTGGCGAACTTGATTTGTATTTCCGCATTCGAGTCGGCCCAGGTGTTGATCTGGTCATTCATGAAAGCGATGGCGCCGTCATTGAGCTTGGCGTGAAAGATGCGGCAGCGCGTGGCCACGCCCGCCTCGGGAGTTAACGCGCGCGTGTAGCGCGCGTCGCTCCACGATGCGCCGCCGGTCACCGCGGTCGACTTCGTCGGTGCGGCCGTGCTGGCCGTGGCGGCTGCAGCGGGTGGGGCCGACGGTTCAGGCATGTCCACCAGCGGCAGCGGCTCTAGTTCCTCCTCATCCGCCGTCGAGATCGCGGCCGCGTGGTGTTTACCCGCGGGGGCGGGCGGCGCATGCGCCTCCGCGTCGTGCACGCAATGCGGACAAAGCAGCTTGCCTGCCAGGCGCCGCGCCCGCCCGCTTTGAAGGTGCTCCGGGTAGACCGTCGCCCCGCACGAGTTGCACGTCATCAGTTCCTCTTCGACCATCGCTGTTCCTCCTGCGCGCCGTCGGATCGTTTGCCGCCGCGGCGGGTTTCAGAGTACCCCTCAAGGACACTCCTTCAGAATGGCTACGCCCGCTGACGTTCCCAGGCGCGTCGCGCCGGCCGCGAGCAGCGCGCGCGCCGTCGACCAATCGCGAATGCCGCCGGAAGCCTTGACCTTGATCGGCGCCGCGTGCTGATGCAGCAGCCGCACGGCCTCGACCGTCGCGCCGCCCGCCGGATGGAAACCGGTCGAGGTCTTCACGAAATCGGCCTCGCCTTCGGCCGCACAGCGGCAGCCCAGAATGATCTGTTCGCGCGGCAGCGCGGCCGTCTCGAGAATCACTTTCAGGAGGCGCTCTCCGCCGGCAGCATGCACCGCCGCAGCCACCTGACGGATATCGTCGGCCACGAACCGGCGATCGTCCTCCAGCAGCGCGCCGAGCTGCGCGACCATGTCGATCTCGACCGCCCCGTCGTCCAATGCGCGGCGCGCCTCCGCGGCTTTGATCGCGCTGCAACCGGCGCCCAGCGGAAACCCCACGACCGACGCCACGCGCACGCTGGAACCCACCAGCCGAAGCGCCGCGCGCTGCACGTGCACCGGATTCACACAGACGGCCACGAATCCGTACTCGCGCGCATCATCGCAGAGACGGTCGATTTGCGCTGTGGTCGCTTCGGCTTTGAGGAGCGTATGCTCGATCGTGCGGGCAAGTTCGGTGCGCGTCATCGAAAGTGTCCCGTGCGCGTGGCATGGCTTCACGGCTTCAGCCGGGTAGCCATGCGGAGCGTGCAGCATGCTTACCCGCTGCGCGTGAAAGCATGCCACCCGCCACTCGCCGGATATGCGGCGCAGGTGCATTATAAGCGAGCCTCCGGCGGATGCGAAGGGTCTTTGCAGGCACCTGGTGCGGCGTTACGATGCCATGCGTGAGCCGTGTTCGAATGGGATGGGTAGCCGGATTCTTGCTTTTGGCTGGGCTGCTGGCGGGCTGCAATGGCACGCCGCGCACTCCGGTGGTGATCTTCCTGGACGGAGCCGGCGGCTTCGGCTACGGCGGGCCGGTGCGGCAGGGGCTGCATGCCGCTGGTTTCCGCGGCGACTTCGATAACCACCGCTGGTCCTTCTTCGTCGTGCCTGCGGATCAGCTTCTGGCGCGCTGGAAAGCGCTGGCCGCTCCCCTGGCGGATAAGATTAAAGCCATTCGGGAGGCCGATCCCGAAGGAGAGATTCACGTGGTGGGGCTCTCGGCCGGTACGGCCCTCTTGCTGAATGCCCTGGAGCAACTTCCCGAGGGCATCCAGGTGGACAACGTCGCGCTGCTCTCATCGTCGGCCTCGGCGCAGCACGATTTGCAGCCCGCACTGCAGCACGTGCGGGGCTATTTCTATGCCACCTATAGCCGCGAGGACTATATCCTGGCCTCACTGGCCGTGAACGCCGATGGCGAGCCGGGCCCGCCGGCCGGACGCGTCGGATTCCACCGCCCCTCCAACCTGACGCGCGAGACGGCCCTGCTCTATTCCAGAGTCATCAACCTCCCGTGGAAGCCGGGCTATGCCGGCTATGGCTGGAACGGGGGACACACGCACGTGACGGATCAACACTTCATCCGCTCGGTCATCGCGCCGCGGCTGCTGGCCGAAAAACCGCTGCCGATTGACCGTCCGTTGGTCATGATCGAGCGATAGACTTTCCCGCCGCGCGCGAGCGCTTGCACCTATGACACCCGAGGCAGAACTCCCCGACGCGACGGCTGACGAGGAACCGCCCGAACTAGAGGGTTCAGGGTTCAGGGTTCAGGGTTCAGACCCTGCACCGCGGGCCTTCGCCGCTGGGCCGCCGGCGCTGAATCTCGACCCGCCAAGAGTGCCCCTCGACGTCAAAACCTTGAACCGCGAACCCCGAACTCCGCCC
>DASXUA010000156.1:0-9913 GCA_036505095.1 Phycisphaerae bacterium | reverse complement strand
CCTGCCTCACGCAAAGAGTTGTATGTCGCGCAAAGACGCCAAGGCGCAAAGAGAATGCCTCGTATCGCTTCCCTTTGTGTCCTTGCGCCTTTGCGCGAGCAATCCGTTGATGACCAGGCCGAAAAAATTTTTAAAAAATCTGTTGCTTCGCCACGGCCGCTTGAGGTAAATTAGCGGCGTAAGACTATGCGCGCCGACTCACTTTCCGCCGCGGGCGGATCGCGGGTTGGCGGGGAAAAGGCTCACGTGACGTTGCAGCGCTTCATACTTTCGATCGGCCTGATGCTCGCGGCAACCAGCGCAGCGCGCGCCGATCTGCATCTGGGCGTTCCAATCGATGCGCAGAGCGGCGCCAAAGTCGCCGCGACGTTGCCTGCAACGGGCAGCGGCGTCGCGCTGCCGGCCGACCTGACGATGCCAGTGAGCGCTCAATCGCCGCAGCCAACGACTTACACACTGAACCTGCCCGGCACGCCGGGCAGCGCCACGTTGTTCCTCTCGGCCGTCCTGAGCGTCGGCGCCTTACGCGTCCTGCGCTCCGCCAAAGACCTGCACATCGGCGCCTTGCCCGAGTGGTATCACACGGGTGGCCCACAGCAGATTGGCCACACTGTTGCTTTCGATCTGGACTTCGGCGCGTTCCTGCCGTGCTCCTTCGAGCAGCCGGTAAGTGCGCGACCATCATTCCGTCGCACATACGATTCGCCGCTGCGCTGCATCGCGCAGTGCGTGCGCACCATCACCGCTCCCCGCGGTCCTCCGACCGCTCCCTGAATCCATCGTTGACGTGTTGTCGGACGCTGAGCGTTCGGCTAAACGCGCGGCTTCACGCGCACAAGACGAAACGGTTACTTGTACCTCGAGAGATTCAGGAAGGAGTCTTCAAGATGTTTGCCACCAAGAAATGGCTAATCGCGGCCACGCTTGCACTGGTTTTTTCGCTGGTCACCCAGGCGCCGGCCGTTCAGTACACGTTTTTCAACATCACGAATAACGGCAATACGAACGTCGGAGGCCAGTTGCTCGTGGATGTCACGGCGAATGGAAGTCAAGTTGACTTCAAGTTCACTAACAACGTCGGAGTCGCGTCATCGATCACCGATATCTATTTCGACGATGGTACGCTGCTGGGGATCGCTTCGATTTCGGGAAGCGGTCCGGGCGTCGCCTTCATGCAGCCGGCGACGCCAGCCGAACTTCCGGGGGCCAACGGGGCTGACCCGGACTTCGTGACAACTGATATGTTCTCGGCCGATTCGGATTCGCCGCCTGCTCCGAACGGCGTGAACTCGTCCTCGGAATGGGTGACGATTACGTTTGACCTGCAAGGTGGTCAAGTCTTCGGCGACACGATCGATGCGTTGGCAAGCGGCGAGCTGCGAATTGGGCTTCACGTTCAAGCGATCGGTACCACGGGAGGCAGCGATTCTTACGTGAATGACCCGACGCCCGTCCCCGTCCCCGCCGCCGCCGGGCTCGGCGCCTTGGGTCTGCTGGTGGTCGGCTGGGCGAGAAAGCGGCTGGCCTGAGCTGCTGGATTACGCTGTTTTTTTCTGGCTCCCTGCGCCGCAGTTTTGCGCGGCGAAAGGAGGCGTAGTCCCTTGCACAGCTTCAGGCTGCGCGTACGCGCTCTGCTGGCAGCGGTGCCGCTGCTGAGCGCAGCGGGTTCTGTCCGCGCGGAGCTTTACTCGTTCTACGTCATCGGCAACAGTCCGAATGCCGTGAACGCCGCGATCGGCCAGAGCCAGCTCTTCTTCGAAGTGACGGCCGCGACGGTCGGTGGGAACTCGGGCGTGAAATTCCATTTCACGAACACCGGACCGGCGGCCTCGTCGATCACGGACATTTACTTCGACGATGGGCACCTGCTGAATCTCGCGTCGGTGACGAATGGTCCCAGCGTGCTGTTCTACCAGCAGCAAACCGGTAACCCGGTGACGCCCGGGAACTTGCCGGGCGGCAGCACGCTGAATCCGCCGTTCGTCGCCACGCAGGGCTTCTCGGCCGATTCCAACCCGCCGGTTCAGCCCAATGGCGTCAATCCGGGCGAGTGGGTCGATATCTTCTTCACGTTGAAGAATGGCGCCACGCTCGCGGACGTGATCGCCGATCTGGCGGCCGATCCGAACGCCTGGAATTCCCTGCGGGTCGGCATCCACGTGCAGGGTTTCGACAACGGCGGAAGCGAGTCGTTCGTGAACAATCCCGCGCCCGTGCCCGTGCCGGCTCCGGCTGCGGCCGGGCTGGGCGCACTAGGCCTGCTGCTCGCCACCTGGGCGAAGCGGCGAGGCCGCCACCAAGACGCGAAGGCCCGGACGATGTAGCGGCCTTCGTGCTCATGCTCGATCCTATCCCACGGATCGACAGAGTCCCAGAACCACGTCGCCTCCCGTGCGCGCGCACGGAAGGCGATGCTGGGTTTATTTCGATACCACACCCCGCCGAGGGTATTTTGGACGCTGAGACGCTGAGGTGCTGAGAGAGGCGGCGGGTGGCATGGCTTCACGGCGCAGCCGGGTAGCCATGCATACGCGCGCGCATGCTTACCCACTGCGCGTGAAAGCATGCCACCCAACGCACCGGTCGGCTTGCCTCCGGCAACTGTGGACCAGCCCCTTGGGCCAAGGACACTCTTCGGGGCGCGCAGCGGCAAACACCCCAATTCGCAACACGCAGCCCCCAGAACGCCCGCACCTTCGCGCCTTTGCGTCTTTGCGCGAGAATCATTTTGACGTACCTCTTACCCTGTCGGAGTCATAAGTGATGTCGTACCCCCGCCGTATCGCAGCCGTGCGTGTCAAGTTGCTCCTCGTCCTGATCGTGTTGACCGGTCTATCGGGGGCCGGTCTGCTCACGGGCCACTATGTGCGCAAGAACATCGTCGCTCAGCGCGCCCTTTCGGAAGGCAGGCTGGCCGTCGCCCGGCAGGATTGGCCGGAGGCGAGTAAGCAGCTCAAACGCTACCTGTCCAAGCGTCCGGATGACGACGAAATCCTGGAGCAATACGCCCACGCGCAGCTCGCCGTTAGGCCGGCGACGGCCGAGAACTTCGGCGCCGCCATCGGGGCGCTGCGGCGATTGTTCCGCCATCGGCCCGACGACTTGGCCACCGCGCGGCAGCTTATCAAGCTGTACACCCGCACCGGGCAATACGAGCAGGCCGCCTTCGTCTATGAGCGCCTGGGCGACACCGACGATCCGCAGGCCACCCTGTGGTGGGCGCGGGCCATGCTCGCGCAGCGCAAATTCGAGCCGGCCGCCGCGCGGCTGGAGCGGCTCGTTGAGAAGCGCCCCGAGCAGATCGAAGCTTATCTGCTGCTGAGCGACATCAACGCGCGGGGTGGATCCGATTCCGATCCGACCGCCGCGCAGCGCTGGCTGGATCGGGCGGTCGAGGCCGACGCGCACTCGGCTCAGGCGCGCGTCAAGCGCGCCGCGTTTTTGCGGACCGTCCGGAACGATTCAGCCGCGGCGCGTGCGGATTTGGAGGCGGCCGAGCAAATTCTTGCGGGCGAGAATGCACGCCGGCAGGTCGCCACGGCGACTCTGCGAGATGCTGGCGGTACAGGCCGGCAAGATGCCGGCGCTATGGCCGCAGCTCCGGCGGTCCTCCATGACCTGGCCAGCGAGTGGCTGGCTATCGGTGAGACGGAGCGCGCCGCAGCGCTCATCACGAACCTGGAGCGCTTCGATGCGAACGCACTCACCGATGCCGACTTCGATCCAGCCGCGTTCGCCTTGGCGCGCTTCAGTCTCTCCGCACGGCTGGCGATTGCGCGCGACGCCGCGCAGGCGTCGGCCGACGTCGCGGACCGGGCGCTGGCGGAGTTGCAAGGTCAGGCGCGCTCGCTGTTCCTGCCCACCAGTGTCGAGCTTTACGTCAAGGCGAGTCGCGCAGCGGACGCGCGCAAATGCCTCGACAATTACCGCGAGTTCGTCCGCACCACCGGCACGCAGGCCGCCGCGCTGACCGAGCAGCTTGATGGCCTCGACGCGCTGGTGCTGCTGGCCGAGGGGCACGCGCGCGACGCGGCCGAGAAGCTCGAACGCCTGACGGCCCGCAATCCCCAGAACGCGCAGCTCTGGCGACTGCTCGCACAAGCGCAGGAAAGCGCCGGCGCGCCGCAACGCGGCGTGCGCGCCTGGGAAGAGTACGCCACGCGTGCCCCGGGCGACAGCGCCGCGGCGCTGCGCCTGGCGCGCGCCTACGCCGGCCGCGACTGGAGCAAGACGCTCAAGTACGCGCGCATCGCCGAAAACGCCGGCGCATCAGAACCCCCCACCCTCCTGGGCGGGGTTCCGAGCGGCCCCGCGCCGGCCAACGGCGACCGCGCCGCCGCGGTCCGTTCGGAAGCGCGCCGCTTGCGCATCGAGGCCACGCTCGAATCCAATGACAAACCCAATGCGGCGCAACTCGTGCAACTCGCGGCAGAGCTGAACGCACTGCGCCAGGCGGAACCGCGCAGCGCGCGCCTGCGGATTCTGGCGGCGCGGGTCACTGCGCGAAAAGACGGGCCCAACGCCGCCATCGCCGAACTCGAACAGGCGCCGGCTGACGTCGACGATCCGGCGGCGATTGCGCTGCAGGTCGTGCGGCTGCACGCCGGCAGCGGCCATCCTGAAGAGGGTATTGCCGCCGCTGCCGCCGCGATCGCGCATCAGCCGCAATCGGCCGTGTTGCGCATCGCCCTTTCCGAACGGCAACAGGCCGCGGGTCAAGCGGAAGCCGCGCGCGGCACGCTCGCGCAGGCCGTCAGCGAGCTCACCGGTGACGAGCGAATGCGCGCCCAGGGCGCCTTGGCGCAACTACTGCTGCAACAGGGCAAGCGCCTGGAGAGCGTCGACGTGCTCAAGCGCATGGTCGAGGAGAACCCGTCCGACCTGCGCGCGCCGTTGGTGCTTTTGAGCCTGCCGGAAATCGAGTCCGACGCTGCGGAAGCGGCACGGTTGGTCGATACGCTCAAACGCATCGAAGGCGAGGCCGGGCCGAACTGGAAGGTCGAGCAGGCCTCGCTCTGGCTGCGCGGCAACGAGTGGCGGCCGCGCGCCGCGCAAATCGTCGAGATGCTCAGCGATTGCCTCAAAGCTGATCCGGCTTGGACGCCCGGGGTCCTGACGCTGGGAACTCTGCACGAGCGCCTGGGCGAATTCGACAAAGCTGAGCGGCTCTATCGTCAGGCCTTCGAGGCGAACACCAATGACCTGCGGGTGACGAATCAGCTTCTGGCGCTGCTCGAACGTCAGCGGCGCTTCGCGGAGGCCGAGGAACTGTTGCAGCGTCTGCCCACGACGTTGCCGACACTGGCCGGACATCGACTGGGCGTGGCCCTGGGGCGCGGTGATTACGACGCCGCGCTGGACGCCCTCCAGTCGCGCGTGGCGGTGAATCCGCGCGATGCGGAGGCCTACGTGCTGCTCGCGCGGCTGACGTTCGGCCGACACCGCGACGTGGCTTCCGCTTTCAAGCACCTGGATCAGGCGGCCGCCATCGCGCCCGACCTGCCGTCGATCCTGCCGGCGCGCGTGGCCATCCTGCACGGCGCTGGCCGGCGCGACGAGGTCCTGGCATTGCTGGATGAACAGGTTCAAACGCGGAACGATTTTGTCAGCCTCGTGTTGCGCGCCGACTACCACGCGCTGCTGGAGCACACCGACCAGGCCGAGCAGGACTACCTGCGCCTGACGAAGCTGCCCGATTCCGCCAGCGAAGGTTACGCGGCGCTGGGCCGTTTCTACGAGCGCATCGGCCGCGGGGACGACGCTCAGAAGGCCTGGCAGACCGGCCTCGATCTCGCGCCCGAGCATGACGGCTTGCAGCGGCTGCTCGCGCAGCACTGGATCGCGTCCAAGGATGCCGGCGAGCGCGCCAGCGCCGGCGCGCTCATCGAAAAGCTGGCCGGCCGGTCGCCGGACGATCCGCAGGTCCAGGCGCTGCGCGCCGCGCTGCTGCTCACCCAGAACACACCCGAGGCAAACGCCCAGGCGGAAACGCTGCTGGAGCGGGTCGTGGCATTTTTGCCGCAGAATGCTCCCGGACATGTGGCGCTGGTGCGCCTGGCGCGGCAGCGCGGCGATCGCAAGACCGCGTCTCAGCGCATCGCCACCGGGCTGTGGGCCAACCCGCGCAACGTGCCGTTGACGCTCGAATCGGCGAAGCTGGAGGCCGACTCCGGCAACGCCGCCGCCGCGCAGCGCCTGGCGCGCAGCGTGGTCGAGATGGACGATAAGAACCTCGACGCGTATCGACTGCTCGTCGCGCTGGCGCTCCAGTCGGGCGATGTCACTGCCGCGCACTCCGCCAACGACGCCGCCTTGAAGCTCGACCCGCTCGACCCGTTGATGCGCCTGGCTCAGGGCGAAATCCTGGCGCGCGAGGGCCGCCGCGGCGAAGCCCTTGCGAAGCTGGAGGAATTCCGCCAATCGGCCGGCGATCCGCCGCGCCTCGAACTGCTGCTGATGCTGGCGGAGCTGTATCGGCAGGAGGGCGATTTCGCGCACGGCGGCCAGTGTCTGGACGCGGCCGAGAAGCTCGCGCCGCAGCGCGCCGACGTGCTGATCGCGCGCCTCAAATCGCTCGCCGGGCAGAAGCGCTACGACGAAATCCTGGCGCTGACGGCCGATGCGCCGGGCAAGCCTTCCCCTGAAACGGGCGTGCTGCTCAACGCGGCCTCGTTGCTGGCGCTGACCGGCGAGGAGAAGCACCTGCGCGCCGCTGACGGCCTCTTCGAACGCCTGACCCGGCTCGCGCCGAAGCGCGTCGAGGGCCACATCGGCCGCGCGCAAGTCGCTTATCGCCTGGGGAATCTCGACGCCGCCGAGGCCGCCTACCAGCGCGTGCTCGAGATCGATCCCAATCATCAGCAGACACTCAACGATCTCGCCTGGGTGATCGGGCACGACCGCGGCAAGCCGCAGCGCGGCCTGGAGTTCGCGAATCGGGCCGTCCTGCGTTACCCCGACGATCCGCACCTGCTCGACACGCGCGGTGTGCTGCTAGCAGCGCTCGGCCGCCACGAAGAGGCCCAGCGCGATCTGGAAAAATGCGTGAAGCTCTCCACAGACCTGCCCGAGACGCGCGCGGCCGCCCTCCTGCATCTGGGCCGCGTCTTTCTGGATGGGGGCAATCGGGAGTTGGCCAAGCCTCCGCTGGAAGAAGCCGCGCGGATCGACCGCGAGCGGCAAGTGCTCGCGCCGGAGGATCGCGCCGAGTTGACACGCCTGCTGCAGACGCTCTGAGAGATGAAGCGCAAGTTCGCTTGAACTTGCCAGAATCGCGGCGGCCCACCGGCCGCTTCGACCGCCACCGCGCATCGCGGTGGCTTTTTCTTGCGCCCGTTTCAATAAACGCCGTCTACGAATGCGGCTCGACGATTACCCGGCCCTCTTTCATTACCATCACCGGTGCGCGCAGCGCCGCAAGGCTGTGCAGCGGATCGCCGTGAACCGCAATGAGGTCGGCCGTGAACCCACTCGCTACGCGGCCCAGATCAGTCGCGCGCCGCAGCACGCGGGCCGCAGTCATTGTTGCTGAGCGCAGCACGTCCGCCGGCGCCATGCCGTAGTCGGCCATCAGCTCCAGCTCGCGGACGTTGTCGCCGTGCGCGAACACGCCCACGTCGCTGCCGCAGGCGATCGTCACGCCGGATTTAAGCGCGCGGGCGAACATGGCGCGCGCAGCGCGCAGGCGCGCGGGCTCGGGTTCGCGCGGGTCCCAGCCACCATAGCGGGCCATGGCTTCGGACGCAGCCAGGGTGGGAATCAGCACCGTCCCATGCTCGCGCATGAGTGCCAGCACCTCGTCCGACGCGCCGTAGCCATGCTCGATCGTGTCCACCCCCGCCAGCACGGCGCGGCGGATGCCTTCGTCGATGGTCGCGTGCGCCGCCACTTGTCGGCCGGCGCTGTGCGCTTCGTCCACGATGGCGCTCATCTCCTCTTGTGAGAACGTCGGCGTAGCCGGATCGCCGGATCAGCGTCGATAATCCGCGTAGAACTTGACCCAATCGGCCCCGGCCGCGATCTGCTCGCGCACGGCGCGGCGCACGCCGTCGACACCCGTAACGGCCTGCGCACCCTTCGGCACGTCCCAGCGCGGATCAAATCCATCCGGACCGTAACAGCCGCTCGCGACGATCGCGCGCGTCACGGCGTAGATGCGCGGGCCTGGGATCATCCCGCCGGCGATCGCATCGCGCAGCGCCACGTCCGCGAAACCAGCGCCTTCGGTGCCCAGATCGCGCAAGGTCGTGATGCCGGCCTCCAGCGTCTTGCGGGCGACCACCACCGCGCGAATGGTCCGCAGCTCCAGCGATTCCTTCAGGACCTGATCGTCCCAACTCGCTTCGTTGTACGGATGCAGCAGCAGGTGCGAATGCAGGTCAATCAGTCCCGGCAACAGCGTCAAACCCGTCAGGTCGATGCGTACGGCCCCTGGGGGCGCCTCGACGTGCTCGGCCACGGTCTCGATGCGCCCGCTAACGACGAGCACGTCCTGCGGCTGAAGCAGGATGCCGCGCTCAACGTCCAGCACCCGCGCGCCGTGCAAGAACAAGGTTGCCGAATCCGACTGAGCGCGGGTGGCGGCCGACGTGAAAAACATCGCGATCACCATAGCGCACGCGGCACGCCGCCAGTCATTTCCCAGCGATGCGTGCAAACGTAAGCCGAACCCGCGCATGACGGCTGCACTCCAGAAAAGTGGAGGCGCTCATTCTATCGCTGATGGTGTTGTCGTCGATAGAGGCGCGCTGGCGAGCTGGCTACCCGGTCGCCACGGCGACTCGCCTGCGGCGAGCTGAAGCCGTGAAGCCATGCCACCCTGCGCGCGCCCGAATTGTCGCAACTGGAATGGATCGTTCGGGCGTGCGCGCTGCTTCACTCCGCGCGCTGACTGGGCAGGCGCCGCCTCACCAACAGCACCATGACCAGGCCCAGCGCCGCCAGACCCAGCGGGCCTGGCACCGGCACCGGCACGGAAGCCTCGAGCAGACTGTTGGCGTTCGAAAAACTCCCGTCGAAGAACCAGTAGCTCGGCAGCGTCAGTTCCAACACGCTCCCGACGGCCGGCGCGTCGCCGTGCTCCGAGAAGTCCATGTCCATTCCGTCGCCGGCGAGACCCGTGAAGACGCCATCGCCCGTGCTGTTGAAGTGGACGTTCGAGAGGTTACCCATGAAGCTCGACACGCTGCCCATGGGTGTCCAGGTGCCGTGAATTTCAGCCGTGATGGTGTCGCCGTCGGTGTCGGTGATAGTCATTGAACCGTCCGCCAGAGCCGAGGTGCGCGTGATGTTGCTGAGCGAGAGATTGACGGCGACGTTAGACGAACCGGGGCCAAACGCGGCCGTCTGCACGGCCGGTTGCATGCGCGTGACCGCGCCCGTGGTTCCGGCGGCGGCCGTCGCTGTAAAATTGCCCGTCCCGGACGGCCCGGCGACAAACTCGCCGTCCAGATTGCTGAACCCGAAGGTCAGCATCGGTTCTTCAGCCGCAGCGGCCGGCACGATCACGCTGACCAGAATGACCGCCAAGATCGCGCGTTTGGACGGGTTCAACGACCTCATCCAGCACCTTCCCACGCCGATAAGTCTGTGGATTCCCTGCATGCGCATCGCGCAGCAACACCCCATAAGCCGGCTTGGAGCAACCGCTGTGCCGCGCTCAATACGCGCCATATCGTTCAAACGAACGGATGTGCTCGCTGACGGTCTTGCCGAATTGCCGCTGGCGGCGTCGGCTTGTCCGGCCGGCGCGCCAGGCCGGGGTGGATCAGCCGTGATGATCTACGCCTGGCGGCTGGATGAGGGGCGAAGCCTTCGCCGCCGCCGGCTCCGGCTCGACGATGATGCCTTTGCGGACGTAAATCGGGCGGACGAGTACGCGATTCGCGGGCAATCTCAGGGCGAACCACAGCCC
>DASXUA010000155.1:0-4038 GCA_036505095.1 Phycisphaerae bacterium | reverse complement strand
GCTCTCAAGAGCGGCGAGCAGATTTCGCGCCGGGCAGTCGCTGCGTGACGCGATCCGCACGGCCGCGAGCCGATGCCGCAGCGTGCCGATCCAGTCGTTGACGTCGCCGATGCTCGCGAGCGCGGTGATATCCAACAGGATGCCCACGTTGGGCGCGTTGATCTCATCAATCAGGTCGCGGCATTCGCCGGGCGAGAGCAGAAACCGGTGCTGCGCGGCGGCCAGCGCGAGACTCATTCCGGCCCTTTCGGCCGCCGCGCGCACCGACATCAGCGATCGGTACACCGCATTCAGGGCGAGCGCGTAAGGCACCGCGCCGGCCGTGATTTCCGGATCGCCCGCGCGCAGCGTTGTTAGGACGAGGGTCGTTGCCCCAAGGCACACGCTGCGCTCGAGCGCGCTGCTCAGATGTCCTTTCAGCCACTCCTCGAGCGCGCCCTCACGCGCGGGCGGCACCTGTCCGGACAAATCCGCGCTGGCCACGTCGATGCGCAGACCGCAGGTCTCGACCGACGCGCGCAGCGCTCGGCAGGCATCCAGCGAAAGCCATTCGGCGCCGGCACCCGTGTTCAGCGCACATTCCAGCGCCTGCACGCCGGCCGCCAGGCTCTCCAGCAGGGACAAATCCGATTCCACGTGGACGACGGCCCGCACGTTCGCCTCCCAACCCGGACGCCATTATACTGGCTGTCGCCAGACGCGGCGCGTGGCTGGCCGCCGGCGGAACAGGCGGCGGGGCGCGAAGCGGAAATCTGAAAGCGGCAATCGGAGATGGGCTCCATCCAGATTCTTCCCGACCTGCTAGTCAACAAGATCGCCGCCGGCGAAGTTATCGAACGTCCGGCCAGCGTGATCAAGGAGCTGATCGAGAACAGCCTCGACGCGGGCGCCACGCACGTCGCGGTGCGGATCGAAGATGGCGGGCGTAGCCTGATCCGCGTGGTCGATGACGGCTGCGGCATGTCGGCCGACGACCTGCGGCTGAGCGTCTTGCCACACGCCACCAGCAAAATCCGTAGCGATGACGATCTGGCGGCCATCCGCACGATGGGCTTTCGGGGCGAGGCCCTGGCCAGCATCGGGGCCGTCTCGCGCTTGACCATTACCTCGCGCACACGGGCTGCGATCGAAGGCGCGCAGGTGATCGTCAGCGGCGAAAAGATGGAACACGCCGGAGCGGCCGGCTGCCCGGTCGGAACCAGCATCGAGGTCCGCGACCTGTTCTTCAACATTCCCGCCCGCCGCAAGTTCCTGCGGAGTGCCTCCACCGAATCCGGCCACATCACCGAGCAGTTCGCCCGCCTGACGCTGGGGCATCGGCAAGTGAGCTTCGAGCTGAGCAGCGGCAACCGCACGCCGTATTCGCTGCCGGCACCAGCCACCGTGCCGGATCGCGTGGCCAGCTTCTACGGTCCGGAACTCGGGGCCGAGCTGCTCGCCGTCGGCCGTAACGAGCGCGGCGTGACGCTCGAGGGCTACGCCGCCCCACCGGCCCGCTCGCGCTCCAGCGGCAACTGGCAGTACATCTTCCTGAACGGCCGCTACATCCGCGATCGCGTCATCCAGCATGCCATCCGCGAAGCCTATCGCGGCCTGATGGAACCCAGCCGCTTTCCCGTCGTCTTCCTGTTCATCACCATCGATCCTGCCTGCGTTGATGTGAACGTCCATCCCACAAAAATCGAAGTGCGCTGGCAGGACTCGAATCTCATTTATTCACAGGTTCTCAGCGTGCTGCGCGAGAAGTTCCAGCGCACGGACCTCACGCCGGCTTGGCGCATGCGTCCGCCGGACGAGGAGCCGCTTGCCGGATCAGAGCCGTCCGCCGCGGCTGGGGCCGCGCCCGTGCCGGTCACGACGGTGACTTCACCCGAAGAGCAGGCCCGTATCCGCGCGGCCGCCGCCGAGTATTTCAAGACCCTTGCGCCCGCTGACACGACGGCGAACCGTGCTCCGGCGCCAGACGAAATCGAACGCTCGCGCTGGGAAGATCGGCCGCACGGCACCGCAGCGCGCCCCGCGCCCTCCGGCGCGCTCGGTCCGGCTGAATGGCGCAATTTGTACGAGCCGGCGGAGGCTGCCGCGGGATACGCAGCAACCGGTCCGGCCGCGGTCGGCGCGCGCGACCTGCCTGTGGCCCGCGCCGGCCGCACCGCCCGTCCGGCGATTCAATTGCACAATACCTACCTGGTCGCCGAAAGCGATGACGGCATCATCATCATCGATCAGCACGCGTTGCACGAGCGCGTGCTCTATGACGAGCTCTTGCGGCGCATCGCCACCGGTCCCCTCGAATCGCAGCGACTGCTGCTGCCGGAAACCATCACGATCAATCCGCAGCAGGCCGCGCTTCTGGAAAATAGCGGCGAATTGCTCCGGCGGCTGGGCATCGACTGGTCGCCGTTCGGTCCCGATTGCGTCGCGATTCAATCGTTCCCGGCGATCCTGAAAGACACGGACGCGGCCGGCTTCATGCGCGACCTGCTCGACAAGCTCTCGGAGCGCGCCCACGCGCCGGACACGGAAGTGGTGATTCATGAACTGCTGGACATGATGGCCTGCAAGGCGGCCGTCAAAGCCGGCGATCCGCTCAACGCCGAGGAAATCGACGCGCTGATTGCGCGCAAGGAACTCGTGGAGAAATCCAGCAACTGCCCGCACGGCCGCCCCACAGTCCTGCGCCTCACTGTGCGCGATCTGGAGCGGCAGTTCAAACGCACGTGAGCAGTGTGGCATGGCTTCACGGCTTCAGCCGGGTAGCCATGCACGCCCCCACACGTCAGCGAGCTGCTTCCCCGCACAATCTACCCGCCGCGGCGGGCGTGAAAGCATGTCACCCGAGCCGTATCACGCCCGCTCGCGCAAGCATCTGCCGCGCCGAAGCTCATAAAAACTTTGGTGGCTCTGGCCGAATTTTCGTTGACAAGGTTCTGTTCAGCGTTATTCTGTCTACTGCGGTAACGCGCACGGCGTCTGGCCATCCGGGCCCAGACACATACCGGGGCCGCGTGCATTCCGACCCACGGAGGCGGTCGGCGGTCGCCGCCCGGATTCAGCGGCAAAGGGACGTACAACTCGGCGGTTTTTGAGCGGCGCAAACGCGGACGTTCGGAGCGTGCGCCCCGTTCCAGCGTGCGCGCCTGCGCGGATGAACGCGGAAGGGTGAGCGATGACCTGCGCGGAATGGCTCACGCACTGGGTAGACGGCGAGCGCCCGATCTTCCTGCGGGCCGATGCGAAGCTGCCCCCTACATGGCGAGCTCGGTCGGCTTCCCGAGCCATTCACCGCTGGCGCCCACTAACCCGCGCGTCGTGGAGGTATGGCCCACCGCCGATGCCGGCGGCAAAGGCCGGCACATATTCATGACGCCATTGCTCGACGATTCGGAGCCCCTTGCGGGCTGGCTCACGCATGCCCTGGTGCACATCTGCCGCGACGAAAAGCACGGGTGGCGGTTTGGACGCCTGGCACTGGCTGTCGGTCTTGTCGGGCACAGAACGAGCGCTCAATGCGGCGCGGCGTTGAAGGCGCGTGTACACGCGCACCTTGATAGGCTGGGGGCCTTCCCCGGAATGAATCTGGATAAAACGGCTTACGCGCACGATGTGCAGCCCGCGCGGCGCCACAAGATCGTTTGTCCAGCCTGCGGATGGAACGCCCTCGCCGCCGACTCCTGGATTCGACGCGGGTTGCCCACCTGCGTGTGCGGCGCGCGCTTCCAGACGGAAACCCCTGACTCGCACGCGATGCAGCCGTCCACGGTCGCGATCCAAAACGGCTCAACCGCCCGGCGGCGTCGCGGCTGCGCCTGCGTGATGTTCGTGCGGAAAGCGGACCGGACCTGAGCGCGGCCCTTGGGGGGCGGGCGTCCCGCCCGCCGATGCTCTTTGACAAGTGCATAGGGTGTAGATGTTTCCCTCCCTCTCCCTGACAGGGAGAGGGTTGGGGTGAGGGTTGACTCCCTCTCCCTTACAAGGGAGAGGGCTGGGGGTGAGGGTCTTGTCACGGCCAGTTCGGAAGGCTCACGCCGTTCCACG
>DASXUA010000154.1:0-4096 GCA_036505095.1 Phycisphaerae bacterium | reverse complement strand
GCTGGGGAGAGTGGTCATGAGCCTGCGTCCGCCGACCACACGGGTGGGCCCGGGTCCAGCAAGGCTCACCCGTTTCTTTTCTACCAGTCCTCGTTGGGTTTACCGAACGACAAATAGGGGAGAGGGCAATTGGCGCACAGCGGCGTTACAGTGGACCGCGACGTTACGGTGGACACGCGGCCGCCGTGGTGCCGTTGAACACCTGCGTCGTGTTCGTGCCGTTGAGCAATTGCACCAGTCGCAGCAAGTCAATCGTATTCACCGGCGGGCTTTCATTGCTGCGGTTGACATTGTAACGGGCCAGATTGCTGGGCTGATTGGCCGCCCCGCTGTTGAGCGCCTGCACCAGCGACAGCAAATCACCGGTATTGGTGGCGAAGTCCAGATTCACGTTGCCGGGATTGGAGCGGTATTGCAGATGCCCGCCGTTAACGAAGGTGAGGGTGGTGCAATTCAGCGGCGGAATAGCAGCGGACAGCGCGATGGCGAAGGTCGTCGCGTTGACCGGGGTCACGCCCACCACGGTCGGGCAGGACCCGCCCGTGCAGCTCACGGTGATGTTGCTTGGCGACGGCGCCGGCGTGGGCGGGCCGCTGAAGGTTACCAGAAGCGGGCTGTATTGGATCGGCCCCTGACCCGGTGTCCCCGCCGCGCCGATACCGGCGCTCAGCGTCGGGCCCGTGCCTGTGTCCAACGGATCGGTGAATGGCTGGCCGGGCGCATAGGGGTTGGCGGAGGCCGTCGGCGGATTGGCCGCCACGATGTTCACCGGCACGCTGGTTTCTTCCAGAATGATGTCGGTGCTGCCATAGCCGATATAGTACGTCAGGTCAATGAAATCGCCTTCCGGGCACGATATGCCGATTGATTCTATTCCCATGAACCCGTCGCAGGGCGTGGTGCAGCCGGCGGGGTTCGAACCGCTGTTGCCAGGGGTGTTGTATCCCAAGCCGGCGATGAGATTGCGCCAACTGACGGGCACCATCCGCGTGTTCCAGATCTGAACATCGGTGCCGAATCCGAACGCGGGCGGACCGTTGGGCGGCAATACCCCGTGCTTCCCGCCGAAATAGTCGTTGGCCGTGACATCCAAGCCGAGCGCCACGCCCTGCTGCGGCTGCGACGGTTCCTGCATGAACACGTGCGGATGTCCCAACGCCGTGGACACGGCCATTCCGACCCAGTCCGTCTCGAAGCTGCCGTCCCACAACAGATCGCCGTCGAAGACGCGCACCATCTTGAAGCTGATCGGCGCCGCGCCTAGGTTAGTGATCCTGTAGTGCTGGGTCAGCAGCCCCACGCCGGGCGCGGGCGCGGAGATGGCCTGATACAAGTCGAAACCGAGGTTCGTCGTTCCGCCGGTCACCACGAACGAACTGTCGGCGATGTTGTAACGGCCCTCATCGACTTCCTGGCTGCCGCGCAGCGGGCGTGTCACGGCGCGATTGAGACTGGTATCGCTGGCGAAGCCCAGCACCGTCTGCCAGTCACTTGAATCCGACAGCAGTTCGCGCTGGGTGTTGCCTACGAACAGAAAGCAGCCGCTGGTGAATGCGACCTGCAGCGGACCGACCGGTCCGGGCGGATCGAAATGATCGTCATTGGGACCTGAGCCGCCGGCAAATGGCTGCGCCCAGGCGCCATAGGCATCCACGGCGATATCCAGGTGCCCGTCACCGACGACACCGTTGTCGAGCCGCAGGAACTGGGTCTGCGCGAACTGCGAGGCCAGGAACGGCTCGAGGCCGTGGTCGTCGGCGAAGTAATTGATCACCTGCCCCTCGTGGCTGTTATAAACCGCGACCACGCCCTGAAAAACGCGCATGTAGGCCGGCAGACCCGTCTGGTCGGCACCGGGCACCACTCCGAAGCCCACGAACGGAGCCTGCGTTGGATCGGGCCAGTTCGGCTCCGGCACGGATACCTGGAACGATGGTAGGTGCGCGAAGAGCTGCGTCAGCGGACCGTCGACCAGCGTTATGGAGGGATCGGCCGTGCCGGTGCGCTCCAGGCTGTACACGCGGGCGCAGCTCGGGTTAGGTTGCCAGCCCGGGACGCCGTGCCGCATCGGCGGATTGTTCGGGTCGTAGCACATGTAGCCGCAGAAGGTCGTGTACGCGCCGCGATTGGCGGTCGCGGGATCGACGATCGCTGCGCCGGCCGCGTCCGTAGTGCGCGCCGGCGTCTGTCCCGGCTTGTGCGACCAGGTGCCGTCGGCGTTCTGGCGATACCAGTGATAGTCGCGGCCGTCGGGCCGCACGGCCTTGGCCACCAGACATTGACCGGTGGGACAGTTCGGCGGGGGCTGGCCGACCATCCACGCGACGTTCATCAATCCATCGGCTTTGGCCTTGTCACAGAGCTTGGCGCAGGTGATGGGTTTCGGCACTCCGCCGCCGGGTTGGTTGAAGAACACCGACTTCTCGTTCTTGGCATGGTTGTAACAATTGTTGCAGACCTGTCGCCAACCGGGAAGATTGGCGGTGGCGGGGTTGGCTAGCGCGGATCGGACGAAGGTGATCGCCAGCGCCGTGATCAAGCATGCGATGAGTGCGCCGCCGCCAAACAGGAGTCGTGTGCGGCCGCGCGAACGGCGGAACTGGTTTGTTGCCATGACATATTCCTCCGGATGAAATGCGATGCAGACGAACCGAAGGCGCTTGTGAGTACTCGAAGGCGCGGGTCGACATGCATCGGAAGCCTTTCGTACCCCGGGAAACTGCATTCTACTTCTTCGAAGGCGCCGAGTCAACCGCGGCTGGGAGCCCGCGACCACGGCCGCGCAACCGCCGAAAATCAACTCGCGGGACCTACACATAGCGAAACCAGTAGAGCTGCGCTAAATGGGCGAGGTAGCGCATTTGCACGCGAAACGTGAGCTTGCTCTGGCCCGCGTGCCGCTCAGCAAACACGATCGGAACCTCGAGGCAGCGGAGCCGGCCCGCGCTCCCGGGTCCGCTGGCTTTCACCATCAGTTCGAGCGCGATCTTGTAGCCGACAGGGTTGAGGTCGCGGGCCCGCTGCAGCGTGCGGCGGTGTAGCGCGAAAAAGCCGGACATGGGGTCGCGCACCTGAACCAGGGGTGCGGCCAGCAGGGTGGCGATCCGGCTATTGAGCCGGCGATACCAAGGCCAGCGCTGCGCCACAGTGGCGGCGTCTACATACCGCGAGCCGATGACGAAATCGGCCGTGCCGGCCACGATCGGCGCCACGAGTGCCGGGAGCTTTTCGGGCGGATGCTGCAGGTCGGCGTCCATGACCGCCAGCACGTCAAATTGCGCGGCCTCGAAACCGGCCAGCACGGCCGAGCTGAGGCCGCGCTCACCCTCCCGAACCATGATGCGGACTGCGTATTCGCGGGCGAGTTCCTGCACAATTTCGACCGAGCCGTCGCGCGAATCGTCGTCAACGAAGATGAGTTCCGCTTCCAGTCCGCCCGCGGCGGAACGCGTGCCGGCGAAGACGCGGCGGGTTACCTCCGCTAGATTGGATGCTTCGCGATACGTCGGGACGATAACGGAAATCCGCGGCGGCATCGCGGGCATGGTAGCGTCGTATAAGCTATGATGGCGAACAAGGGGACAGGCACCTTTTCCGGCTGACCAGGCTTTCGCCGGTGCTGTCGATTCGCACCGGAAAAGGTGCCTGTCCCCCTGGGAGTGCAGCGATGTCGGAAGTTGCGCCGGTCGGACAGTTGCTTTCGACCTTCGGCGGCAAGCTGGTCGAGTTCACCAGTCTGTTCGGACGTTTCTGGGTCTTCGCGCTGCGCACCGGGCGCTGGCTGCTTCAGAGTCTGCCGCGGCCACGCACCTGGGCGCTGGTCATGCCGCAGTGCCTGGAGGTGGGCAATCGCACGCTGCCCGTCATTCTGGTGACGGGCATGTTCGTCGGACTGGTGCTGGCGGTACAGTCTTACGACCAGTTGGAAGCGGCCGGTTTCGCCGAGCGCATGGGTGTGCTGGTCAACGTCTCGCTGGTCAAGGAGCTGGGACCGGTGCTGGCCGGCGTGATGGTGGCCGGGCGCGTGGGCGGGGCGCTGGCGGCCGAACTGGGCACGATGAACGTCACCGAGCAGCTCGATGCGCTGCGCGTCATG
>DASXUA010000153.1:0-4604 GCA_036505095.1 Phycisphaerae bacterium | reverse complement strand
CAGCGGCGGCTCGGGCAAGGCGTTCGGATCGTCAGACACGCGCGGCCGGAAATCTTCCATCGGCGGCAGCTCGACCGGCAGCTCCGACTCGTCCAGCGCGACGATCTCGCCATCTGGTCCGTGCAGGATCGGGAAGGGCTCGCCCCAGTATTTCTGTCGCGAGAATATCCAGTCGCGCAGCTTGTACTTGATCGTGCGATATCCGTTTCCGCTGGACTCCAGCCAATCGATGATCCTGCGCTTGGCTTCGGGCGTGGCCAGACCATTGAGTGAAACCGGCGCTGACAAGCCGGGCGCCGGCGAATTGATCGTGACGCCTTCGTCGCAGAAGGCCGCGCCCCACGCTTCGGGGTGCCGATTGCGGTGCTCAATCAGACGCTGGAGACCGACGCGTTCCAGCAGCGTGCGCGCCGTCTGCTCGTCGAGCTGCGCGGCGCGCGCCAGATGTTCGTCGATGCGCGCGCTCAAATCGGGAGCCTGGGCGCGCAGCGCTGTCAGGCCATCTTTCGCGAGCGCTTCAATGCCGGCCGTCTTGGCCTGCACGCGCTGCAACATCCACGCTTCGGTTGGACTGACGACGGCCACGATAGGCAGATCGAAAGCGCGCGCGAACTCGAAATCGCGCGCATCCGAGCCCGGCACCGCCATGATGGCGCCGGTCCCGTAGCCCATCAGGACGTAATCCGCAATCCAGATGGGAATGTGCGCGCTCGTCAGCGGATGGATCGCATAGGCGCCCGTAAAGACGCCGGTCTTCTCCTTGCTCTCGGCGGTGCGTTCCAGGTCGGTGCGGTTGCGCGCCGCCTGCACGTATTGCGCAACCGCGTCGCGCTGTGCGGCCGTGGTGATCTTCTCGACCAGCGGGTGCTCCGGCGCCAGCACCATGTAAGTCGCGCCGAACACCGTATCCGGCCGCGTCGTGAACACCGAGATGTGGTGCAGGCTTCCAGCCTGCAACTCCTGCAGGCCGGAGGCCTGCACCACAAGTGAAAAATGAATGACAGCCCCTTCGCTGCGGCCGATCCAGTTGCGTTGCATCAGCTTGATCGGCTCGGGCCAATCGAGCTGCTCCAGGTCGGCCAGCAACCGATCGGCGTAGCGCGTGATCCGCATCATCCATTGGCGCAGCGGACGCCGATAGACCGGATGATCTCCGCGCTCGCTGCGGCCTTCGCTGGTCACTTCTTCGTTGGCCAGCACCGTGCCCAGTGCCGGGCACCAGTTCACGGGCACTTCGTCCATGTAGGCCAGTCGATAACGGCTGAGCAGATCCTGCTGCTCGCGCCAATCCATCTGGCTCCAGGTTCGAGATGCCGGCGCAGCGACGTTGCGGCGGCCCGATTCAAACTCGGTCACGAGTTCCGCAATCGGCCGCGCCCGTCCGCGCACACGCCGGCCCTGCGCATCGGTCCATTCGCGATCTTCGTCGTACCAACTGTTGTAGAGCTGCAGGAAAATCCATTGTGTCCAGCGATAATACTGCGGCTCGCACGTGGAAATCTCGCGCGACCAGTCGTAGCTGAACCCGAATAGCCGAAGCTGCCGGCGATAGGTCTCGATGTTCTTGCGCGTGGTGACGGCTGGGTGCACGCCGGTCTCGATGGCATACTGCTCGGCCGGCAAGCCGAAGGCGTCGAAGCCCATCGGATGCAGCACGTTGTAACCGCGCATGCGCTGAAAGCGCGCGAAGATGTCGGTCGCGATGTAGCCGATCGGATGTCCCACATGCAGCCCCGCGCCGCTGGGATAGGGGAACATGTCGAGCACATAGAACTTCGGCCGGGTTGCGTCGAAGCCGGCGTGCCCGGGGCTGCGCGTGGTGAACGTGCCGTGCTCTGCCCACCACGCCTGCCATTTGGCTTCAATGCGCGTGAAGTCGTAAGCGCCGGGTTTGGGCGCCTCGTCGGTTCCCGACATGGTCAATT
The DNA here is from genome assembly GCA_036505095.1 of Phycisphaerae bacterium. GTDB lineage: Bacteria > Planctomycetota > Phycisphaerae > UBA1845 > UBA1845 > DASXUA01. Next base: position 2,679 of record DASXUA010000153.1, on the reverse strand, counting down.
CACCTGGGGAGAATGAACGCTGAGGCCGCTGAGAGAGTTCTTGTTTCAGTCTCCTCAGCCTTCTCTGCGTCTCAGCGTCCAGTCATCGCTATGTGCTTTTCACCCGCCGTAGTACTTGCGAATGATCTCGCTGGCCTTGCTGGTCGTCAGGTTCAGGGCGCCGAGTGCCTTGCTGGCCGCGGTGCGGAGGTTCAGATTCGGCTCGTCCATCGCCTGCTTCACCAGTTCGTTGACCTGTTCTTCGGTCAGCTTATTGCCCGCATGCTTGGCCGAATCAGCCAGCGAACCGAACACCGCCACACGCAGTGATTCGGTGTTGTCCGTCTTGAGCGCCAAGTCAGAGAGCGCCCGCTGCGCGCTGGCCGTCTCGGCCAGTGCCAGAACCGAAGCACAGGTGACGCGCAGCTCTTCGCTGGGTGACGCGAGTGCCGAGACCAGCATGGGCTCGGCGGCTCCGAAATCCAGCACCGTTCGGCCATTCAGGGCGATGCCGCGCAGCGTTTCGGCCGCTTCCAGCGCCAATTCGAGTGCGCTGTCCGGCGTCAGGGTCGTCTGCCCGACCTCGGCCGCCACACGCGACAGCCGCGTGGCCAGCATCTGACCGTCGGCCGCGGCGTCCACCTGCGCCACGCCGCGATTCGCCGCCACCACGTCGGCCGCCAGACCTTCCTCCTTGGGCTTGGTCAGCACGATGATCGGCGTGGCGCCGAACACGAATTCTTTGCGCAGCGCGCCGACCGCCGCGGACAGCCCCGGATCGCGGATATCGCTGGCCAGCAGGATCGCCGAAACGCTGTCCAACTCGCGCCGGGCGCGCTCCAGCGCCTTCAGGAAATTCGCCTCGCCGAGCACGGTGATGTTGGGGTTACGCAGCAGGCCCATCACGCGATTCAGGTTTTCGCCATCCGGATCAACGACGATGACGTTGCCCTTGCCGCTCTGCGCCAGCGCCTGACCGAGGATCGGAACCACATTCTGAGCACCGAAGAATGGCGACGTGGGCAGCGCCCGCCCGATGGCGATGGCGGCTTTGATGCGCACCACGGCGTCCGGGAATTCCAGCGCCTGAACCAGCGGCTGCTTGTAATCTTCGGAGCCGATCAGCGAGCTGGCGCCCGCGACCGACTGTAAAGCGGCGATGGCACCCAGCGCCACCGCGCCGTCGCGATCGGCCACCGCGCGCTGCAACACCAGGTGCGCGTAAGCCGGACCGGCCGCGCGCACGAAATAGATCGAGCGCGGGAAATTCGGCGGACGGGTCTCATCGGCGGCCTGCTTGGAATCAGCCTCACCGCTCTCGACGTTCATGCCCAGGCGCGCTTCGCGCCGGATGTCAGCCGCCAGCCAGAGCGCGATCGCGTCGCGATAATCCGGCTGAAAGCGAATGGCTTCCTCGCTGGTCCGCATCGCCATGATCGGTCCGAAGATCGCCGTTGGGACGGCGATCTTGTTGAGGAAACGGTTCGAAGCATCCCAATACCAGACGTTGGCGATCGGGTCGCGTGGATCGGCCTTGACCGAGCCGTGTTCATTGTAGTTCTGCTCGGACAGGGCAAAGAACTGCTGCGCCGGCGACTCGCCCACGTGATGACCGATGGCGTTCGCAATCCGGGCAATCGCTTCGCTGGCAGCGGTCCGCAACTCGGCCGTCACGCCTTCCGTGGCGATCAGCTTGCTCAGGTACGGGATGGACTGACCATATTCGATCTGCCCCAGCGCCCGCACGATGATCATCTTCAAGTCGGCGTCCGGAACGTTATTCAGCGCGATCACCAGCGGGTTCAGCGCCGACTTGCCGATCTTCGGCAGCGCCCGCACGATCCGCGGACGCAACTCGCGCCGCGCCGGGTCATCCAGGGCTTGCAGCATCCAGGGGATCGCGTACTCGCCGCTCTCCGACAGATGCTTGATGGCGTTGTATTCGGTCTGCGGGTCGCCACCGAGCTTGTCGATGTTCTGCTTGATCCGCACCGGGTCCTTGCGCATCTCGAACTCGCCCTGATGAATCACGTCGAACACCTTGGTCGCGGACTCGCTGAGGCTCGAGTTCTTCACGATCAGTATCAGCGTGTGGATGCTTTGCGGATCGGCATCGGCGAGCTGTGCCAATTCCACCGGATCGAGCTTCGGATGCGCCAGCAGCGCGCGGGCGTGCGCGTTGGCGGCCTGGAACCGGCCGATGCGCGCGTAATGCAGGAAATCGTTGAACAGCGACTTGACGCTGGCGCCTGCCTCGGGCTGGATCGCTTCACCGGGTTCCGGCGCGGCGGCGGGTTCCGCGGGCTCGGGTGTCCGCTTGGTCTGCGCCAATGCCGGCACCGCCAGCCAGAGGGCCGGAACAACAGCGGCGATCACCCGGCATGAGCTGCGCTGGAGGGTTGTTGAGCATCCATTTCGAATCATGATCGACTCCGCGGCCGAGGCGCAGGGCCTCGCAACAGCAGGCCGCGCGCTTACGCGTCGCGGCTGCAAAACCGGCGCCGACGGCCATTCCCCGACTCGCATCAGCCGACAGTAGGGAACGGGCGGGCTTAAGCGTCCGGAACAGACATTCTGTCCCGAAGGGGTCGGCGCCCTGCTCGCTCGCCGACCCGTCCGGGACAGAGCAACTGTCCCGGACCCGTGCGGATCGGGCGTGCATAACGTCGCGAAAAGTATAAGGTTTCCGCTGCCGCGGTC
>DASXUA010000152.1:0-3053 GCA_036505095.1 Phycisphaerae bacterium | reverse complement strand
TCCATCGCATAATAGCGGCCGATGACCGAAGCCACGCGCCCGGCGCCGATCGCGGCCAGCTTCCCCTCGACCTGCCGGATGAAGTCGATGCCGCTCTGCGGCGGCGAGTCGCGGCCGTCGCCAAAGGCGTGCACGAAGATGCGCTCGCCCGGAAAGCCCAGCCGCTTGCCGAGCTCGACGCAGGCATAGAGATGCTCCAGCGCACTGTGCACGCCCGCGTCGGAGCACAGGCCCATGATATGCACGCTGCCGTTGTGGCGGCGCGCGAATTCGTACGCGCCGCGCAGCGCCTCGTTGGCGAAGAAGCTGCCGTCGTGAATGCAGCGCGATATCCGCAGGATCTCCTGATCGACCACGCGCCCGGCGCCGATGTTCTGATGCCCGACCTCGCTGTTGCCCATGATGCCCGCCGGCAGGCCGACATTTTCCCCGCTGGTGTGAATCAGGACATGCGGATACTCGGCCATCAGCTTGTCATCCACAGGCTTCCTGGCCAGATAGACGGCGTTGGCCTGGTTCCACTCGGGATGGGGATTCGCCCCCCAACCATCGCGAATGATGAGTACGAACGGTCGGCGTTGCATGACCGGCGGCATAGGCATCTCCTGCGAGCGGCGGGGCTCGTCCCCGCCGGACGGCAGTCCAAGAACGTCTGAGACGCGATAGCCTATCACGTCCGACGCGCAAAAACACGGACAAGTCGCGTGAGCGCGACTTTGTCCCGCCTCCCCAAGAGCAGAATATCAGCAGCTTTCTCAGCGGCCGCCGAGGTATAGCCGTAACGCGTACTGAATGGCTGCGACGGCGGCCAGCAGCGCTATGCCCATCAGGATTCTGACGTGAGCGCTCATCTCTTTGCGGGCCGAATGCGGCGCGCTCGCCGGCTGCGCGCCCGACGCACGTTCATGAGCGGCGCGGGCCTCGTCCATAAGCTGCGCCGCCTCGGCCGGAGAGAGGCGCAGCTTCACCGCATAGTGCAAGAGCCGCGCCCGCCGGACGGCCGACAGCGGACCATTCCGCAACTCGCCAAGAATCATCCGGCGGTAAATGCGCTCGCATTCCCGCGGTGTGAATCCGACGTCTTCAGACTGTACCACAGGCGCGGACCGCGCCCGCTGGGCTTCGAAAGATGACATGCTCCTTCCCTCCTTCACTCGACGATAGGCGCGCCGAAACGGGGAGTCGGCAAAGGAGCAGGAGCCGGCGTGGCCGCTGGCGGCGCGTTTTCTAGGACGCTCGACGGCCGAGAGCAAGCGGCGCTTCGCGAATGTGCGCTTCCTATCCTCTCGGCGCCTCAGCGTCTCAGCGTCCCACTCCGTCAGATCTCGATGCGCGCCAAGTGCCGCGCGCCCATGCGCAAAGCTGCCAGGCCGACGGCGACGCAGAACGCCATGACGCCGGCGCTGAGCCAAGCCGTGGTGGCGTCCACGTCGAGCAGGTTGCCGGTGTGATAGGCGCGCAGGCTGATCAGGCCGATGCCCAGCAGCACGCCCACCACCAGGCCGACCGAGGCGATCAGGTTGAGCGTTCCGCCCAGGCTGTTGGCGATGCGCGCCGGGTTCGTTTGATCGAAGACCGGCAGGCGCGCGCCAATGCCGACCGCCAGACCGCACAGGCCGACGCAGGTGGAGACGATCAGGCCCAGGTGAATCGCGGCCCAGGCCAAGGGGATGTGCAGCGTGCCGATTGACAGCGCCACCGTCCCGCCGCCGACCAGCAGCGTCACGGTCATGGCGAACGCGAACTTCGCCATCAGCACGCCGCCGGCGCGCAGCGGGAGCAGACCGATCAGCCAGAGTTGCCGGCCTTCCAGCGACGGCATGGGAAAAACGAAACGGCTGGTGAACGTGGCCAGCATGAAGCTGACCGCCGAGAGATTCAGGAAAGGAATCAGCAAGCCCCAGGTTGAATCGCTGGCGTTGATCTGAAAGCGCGGGATGTTAAGCAGATACAGCGTCATCAGCCCGAGCAGGATCGCGAGCTGCGTCCATTGCAGCGGGTCGCGGATGAAGCTGCGCAGGTCCTTGGCCGCGATCAGCCGGATGCGATGCGGCAGATAGAAAAAGGGCGCGCCGGCCAGTCCGCGCGAGGCCCGCGCCGCCGGACGATCCGCGTGGCTGCGCGCCGCGCTGGCCAGGTCGTAAGCCGGCATCAGCTTCGCCGCGACCAGCCCGATCACCAGCCGCGCCAGCAGCAGCGCGTTGGCCAGCGTGACGCCCAGATAACCCAGGGCTTCGAGATACTCATGACGCAGGGCGCGCTCGATGCCGCGCGTCACCCAGGTGCTGGGCAAGAGCGAGCCCTCGACGAAGTCCATGCGCACCAGGAACTCACGCAGCCAGCGCTGGTCGTTCTCCGGATGGTCCGCCAGAACCCGAACGGTCATGACGAGCAGCGGCAGCGCCGCCAGAATGAGCAGCAGCAGCACGACCCGCCGCTTGGTTCGCGGAAACCAGCGCGCCGCCGCCCACGCCGCCAACAACCCCAGCGCGGCCGGAATCGGAATGAACGCCAGGAAGAACGCCAGAAACAGAGGATAGAACCACGAGGGGTCGCGCGTCGTGCCGGCCATCGCCATCATCAGGGGCAGGCCCATCAGAACCAGCGACATGCTCGAAAGCACCAGCGCCTCGCAGAACTTGAGCGTCACCACGCTGCGGGGCGTCAGCGGCGCGGCCAGTAGAAATGACGCCTCGCGCGGCGAGAAGAGCGCGCCATAGGCCAGCACCGCATTCGAGAACGTCAGCAGCACCAGCAGCGCCGCAAAGAACAGATTGAAGAGCTGCGGCACGGCCACGACGGCCGCCAGCGGGATCGTGCGCAGATGCTCAAAGAGCTGCCAGAATAGCAAGTACAGTCCGAGCCAGATCAGACCCAGAAACCCGGCCATGCTGAGCAGCTTGATCGGCGACTCGGCCGCCGCCTGATGAAAGCGGTTGAGCAGCGTTCGGCCCTTGATCCGCAGCAGCAGGCGCAGTTCAGGTGACCCGGGAGTTCGGAGTCGCGAATCTGTAGCGTCGGGCCTCGTGCCCGGCGCATCGTGGGCGGCGCCG
>DASXUA010000151.1:0-5269 GCA_036505095.1 Phycisphaerae bacterium | reverse complement strand
GACCATACAGGACAGGCCGGAGTTCGAAGGATGCTGCATTACCAACCAGGCAGGTGTCGGCGGCCTCGAATGCGCGCTGGGTCAGCTCGAGCACTTCGAGCGGCGTCGGCTCGCTCACCCGGACAATCGCCACGGTCTTAGCGCTAAGGCGTGCGAAGGGCAACCGCGCATACCAAGGTGCGGGTTTATGAAACCAGGTGAATCCGCTCTCCCAATCGGGCGGATCGCACCGCCGCAGTCCGCGCGCCCTAAGGTCGGCGATTACCTGCTCCGGTTGATATGCACGCAGATGCTCTACCAATGCTGTGCCCTGTATACGTACGTGAGCCGCGTCGCTACTGTTTCGAGCGCTCGCTACGCGCGCGGCTCCGAACCGCGCGTCGATGGCGCGGCGGGAAGATACGCCTGCGCCCACGCCGCATCTTCCGCCCGTAGTGGCGGCTGCGGGTGGCCGGAGTAGATGTAGCTCTCGTACCCGGCCGCGTCGTAAACCCGGTTCAGCGCTGTTTGCAAATCGAGCCGGGCATCGGCGTCGGGTGCGCGCAGCGGAATCGGGATCAGCGGCAGGCGGTCGCGCAGCGTCAGCGGCCATACGCCGGCACGCGGGCGATTGCTCGCGCGGCTAACCATCACGTAGTAGTCGCATTCCGGCAGCTCATCGATCGGCAGCCGCAAACCGCCGCGCAGCAGATCGATTTCGACAAAGTGCGCGGGACTCTGCAAGAGTTGCCCGCATTTGGCCCAGTACTGGTCGCGATTCGGTCCGGGCTCCTTGTTCGATGGGTTCAACAACTCAATAGCGGTCACAAGTTGGCGGCTTTGTCGATCCCGGATTTCCAGAAACGATACACTCTCCGCGTCGATGTCTGGAAGGCGGACTTCAATGGGCGCGTCGAGCACGGCGGCGCCTTCGCGCCGTGTGCCGGACGATGGCCGCGAAGCCGCCAGCGCGACGTCGGCTCGGCCGAGCAGTCGTCGCGAATCCTCGGGCAATTCGTGGATATAGACGTGTTCGTCGATCTTGACGATATAGTTCGGCTGAACTTGCGCCCCGATGACCTCGGCGATGTGAGGAATGAACCGTTCGTGAAAGTCGTGCCAGACTTCGTCCTGCTCCAGATATGGGTTCATTCCGGGGAATGGCGCGGGCATACATCTCTCCGAGGCACCGTTGATTCTATCCGTTGCCATTGCGCACGGCAGAGGCTGACTGTGCTTCTAAGATTCCCCGCGATTGTCGAGCGCTCTCCGCCGCGGCGGATCGCGGTTCTGAACGCCTGTCGCTGCGAGCGTCTCTATGCCAATTCGGCGAGGCTTTCGCGCAGGGTGATTAGGCGCGTCTCCAGTTCTGCCAGCCGATCGCGTTCGGCCTGGACCACTTCCGGATCGGCGCGCGCAACGAAGTTTTCGTTGGACAGTTTGGAGCGCTTCGAAGCGATCTGCTTCTCCGTTTCGGCCAACTCGGTGCGCACGCGTTGCAACTCGCGCGCGTCGTCGCTGATTTCGTGCACGTAGATGTGCAGCGCACCGACGTGCAGGCTGGCGGCGTTCTTCGGGCGCGTGACCGCCGGATCGATCGCCAGCGTGCCGACGCCGGCCAGGTGCTGGACGATGTGCGCCTGAGCGCGCAGGGCGGCGACGCGCTCGGGTGCGGACTTGATCGTGACGGTCACGCGCTCGCGCGGCGGCACGTTGGATTTGCTGCGCAGGTCGCGAATGCCGCGTGTGGCGGTCTGCAGATCCTCGAAGATCGCCAGGCTCACGGGATCGTTTAGCTTCGACCAGCCCTCCAGCGGGGGAAACTCGGCGGTGATGAGCAACTCGCTCGGCGTGGGTTGCGCCACCCCTGGCAACCCGCGCACGGGCACCAGCGCGTTCAATTCGCGCCACAGGCGCTCGGTAATGAACGGCATGATCGGGTGCAGCATGCGCAAGGTCTGGTCGAGGCAGAAGGCCAGGACCTGTTTGGCCTCGCCGCTCGTAGGAGCCGTCTCCGACCGCGACGGCCGGGCGACGGACAAATCGCGGTCGGAGACCGCTCCTACGGGGCCTGAGCCCTGAATCCTGGGCTTGGTCAGCTCAATGTACCAGTCGCACAGGCTGTCCCAGAAGAAATCGCGCGCCACCTTCAGGGCGGCCGAGAAGCGATACTGCGCCAGGCAACCTTGGAAGGCGGCGATGGTCTGCGAGAGCCGCGCCAGAATCCAGCGATCCTCAGTCGGCAACGAGCGGACATCGAGTCGCTCGTACGGCGTGCCGGCCAGGTTCGTGAGAGCGAAACGCGCCGCATTCCAGAGTTTATTGCAGAAGTTGCGGCCGATCTCGAATTTCTCCGAGGTGTCGCGCGCGACACCTAGGTCGGCCTTTAGGGCATCGTCGGCCCAGACGGTCGCGAACGGTTTCTTACAAGCGCGGCACGTCGCCTTCTTAACGTCGATGGGCTGCTTGCCTTTCGGCACGACGGAGGTTTGTGGCGTCAGCGCGCCGCAATGCGGGCAGAGGTAATCCACCGGCATGCGCGCGTCCTGTGTCTCGGTGGCCATGTCGGCCATCGTGTAGCGCAGCGCGTCGGCCCCGTACACGTCGATGATGTCCACCGGATCGACGCCGTTGCCCTTCGACTTGCTCATCGTCTCGCCGCGCGCGTCGAGGATCTTGGTGTGAATGTAAACGTGGTGGAACGGTTCTTTGCCAAGGTTGTAAAGCCCACTGATCACCATGCGGGCCACCCACAGCGTAATGATCTCGCGCGAGGTCACCAGCGCGCTGGTTGGGTAGTAGTAGTCGAGCCCCCGCCGCTTTGAGTCCATGGGGTCCGGCCAGCCCAACGTGCTGAAGGGCCAGAGCTGCGAGCTAAACCAGGTGTCGAGGACATCCGGATCCTGCATGAAGCCGAGTTCATACCAGTGTTTCCCGCGCTCCGCATCGCGCAAACACACGAAGAATTCGAAATCTCCGCGCAGCTCGCCAGAATTGAACCCGCCCAAATCGATCTCCATTACCCGCTGTCCATCCGCCGCGAGGTAGTCCGCTATTCTGCGCAAGCGCGGATCTACGGGTTGTCCTGTGGTACAGTCGACGACAACAGCGGAAGCACCCTCGGTCTCGCCCAGAATCACGTGGTCCAAACCATGGGTTACAATCTCGAAAGCGTCTTCGTCGTTGCTAATGCGCAACCTTTTCCGCCAAACCGGGATCCGATGCCCCCACCAAAGCTGTCGGCTGATGCACCAATCACGCTTCTCACCGAGCCAATCGAGATAGGATTTGGTATAGCGCTCCGGCAAGATCTTCACTCGGCCGCTGGTGACGGCGTCGATGGCGGCTTGGGCGAGACCTGCCACATTGCTGCCATCACCGAGCGTGATTCCTGATGTGCGCTCTGCCCCTCCCTTCGTCCGTTCCCTCTCCCATTCGTCGAATATGGGCGTGAATTTGGTGACCTCCCGTCGAGGTACTCCTGCGCGTTGAGCGCCTTCAATTCCCCGGCCGAGGTCCCCCATGCGCACGAACCACTGGTCGCTGAGGTATGGCTCGATTGGCGTCTTGCTGCGATCGCTGTGCGCAATCTCGATTTCGCGGTCCTCGATTTTCTCCAGCAGCCCGGCGGCTTCGATGTCGGCCACGACACGCGCCCGGGCTTCCGTCGAAAACGGCAGGCCTTCGTAACGCGCACTGTTTGGGTTGCGCGTGCCGTCGGGTTCGACGATCGGCGCCACTGTGCCTTCGGGCGCGAGGACGTTGATCTTCGGCAGCTTGTGCCGCTCGCCGACCGCGAAGTCGTTGGGATCGTGCGCCGGCGTGATCTTCACGCAGCCGCTGCCCAGCATCGGATCGGCCCATTCGTCGAGAATCAGCGGGATCGGCCGATTTACCAGCGGCAACATCACCGTGCGTCCGGCGGCGGCCATGTCGCGCAGCTTGATCAGCAATGGCAAGTGCGAGGTGCGGCGCTCGGCGATCGCTTCAAGCTTGGCGTCAATGGCGGCGCGATCTTTGGCTGATGCTGCCGATGCCAGTTCGGCGCGCAGCGCGCTCGCGCGCCGACTCAACTCCCCTTCCGGATCGGGATGCACCGCGACCGCCACGTCGCCGAGCATCGTCTCGGGCCGCGTCGTGGCGATGACAACATGCGTCGGCTCTTCCGGGATGGCATTGCCCGCGCCGCTTGTAGCGTCGGGCCTTGTGCCCGGCGCCGCCGCGCGGGCGCCGCCCACAAGGGGCGACGCTACATTCGCAGCCATCACGGGATAGCGAATATGCCAGAAGTGTCCTTTGATCGTGTCGTAGTACAGCTCATCGTCGGCCACGGCCGTTTGGAGCGCGGTGTCCCAGTTCACCAGTCGCTTTCCGCGGTAGATCAGGCCGGCCTTGAACCAGCGGAAGAAGGTCTCCTGCACGGCGCGCGAGCAGCCTTCATCGAGCGTGAAGCGCGTCCGCGACCAGTCGCACGAGCAGCCCATCAGCTTGAGCTGCGACAGGATGCGGGCCTCGTACTGGTCCTTCCATTCCCAGATGCGGCGGACCAGTTCCTCGCGGCCGATCTGGTGACGAGTCTTGCCTTCGGTCTCGCGGATGCGCTTCTCGACCACGGCCTGCGTGGCGATGCCGGCGTGATCCGTGCCCGGCTGCCACAGCGTGTTGAAGCCGCGCATCCGATGCCAGCGGACCAGAATGTCCTGGAGCGTGTTATTGAACGCATGGCCGAGGTGCAGCGCACCGGTCACGTTCGGCGGCGGGATGACGATGCAGTAGCGGCGCTCCGGCGGCCGCTCGTCCGGCGCGGCCCGGAAGGCGTCATGCTGCTGCCAGAGGGCGCATATTTCGCCCTCGACAGTTTTGGGATTGTAAACCTTGTCCAGTTCCACGCGGTCCGACATAGCGCACGCTTGCGGCCGGCTTTGCGGCCGAATCCCGCAGCCTAGCCCGGCAACCGCCGATGTCAAACGGCCCTTGACAGCGTTGCTACGCCGACCGGTCGATGATATGCTTCATGCGTGCGGGATCTTTCCCTCTCACGGGAGCACGAAAATGACTCGCAAATCGCTGCTGATGATCGTCGTCGGCCTGATGGTCACGAGTTCGAGCGCATGCACCTCCTTTCGGCTGGGCCCCGCAGCGCTGACGCCTGAGCGACCATCGCTCGGCGGCCTCGAGCATCGCGGCGTGCGCCACGAGCTGCGCGATTTGCTCGATCCGGCCTATTGTGCTTCGGCCGTGGACTCGTTTGCCCGCGAGTTCGATTCGAAGTTGCTCTACGCCGGCCGCT
>DASXUA010000150.1:0-9937 GCA_036505095.1 Phycisphaerae bacterium | reverse complement strand
GGCCGGCATCCTGATGTTCGAACAGAATAATGACAACGTCATTGCCGAGAACAGTGCTACGCACGGCGGTGACTGCTTCTTCGGGTTCGCGGGACGCGAAGCGCTGGGCGAGGACTGGCTGGATCGCGAGCGCGAGCGGCTTCGCAAGGAAACGGGTAAGCAGGAGGTCGATGACCAACTTCAATATCCGCCGGAACTGCTTGAGAAGTACCGCCGCCGCGGAAACAACAACAATCTGCTGATCAACAATGATTTTTCCTACGCGCCGGCGCATGGAATCGAGATGACCTTCAGCTTTGGTAACAAGTTCATCGGCAACCGCCTAGTGGGCAACGCCATCTGCGGCGTGTGGGGCGGGTATTCACAGCAGACGCTGATCGACGGCAATGATTTTGAGGGCAACGGCGAGGGCGCTTATGGCTTGGAACGTGGCGGCGTGAATATCGAGCATGGCCGCCAGAATGCGATCATCAATAACCATTTCAAGAACAATAAATGCGGTGTGCATCTGTGGTGGGATCCGGATGAGGGTCTGCTGCGCACGCCGTGGGGCAAGGCCAACGATCCGCTGTCGGCCGATAATCGCGTGGTCGGGAACACGTTCGAGGGCGACGAGCTCGTGCTGCAATTGCGCGAGTGTCGCAACACGCTGTATGCGGGCAACCAGGTCAGCGGCGTGCGGAAGGAGCTCGAGTGTTCACCGGGTTCGGAACCCGTCATGTCGGAGAGCGTGACCGAGGCTGAAGTCAAACTCGAGCGTCCCCAACCCCAGGTGCTGGGGCAGACGCGGCCGGTGGGCGCGCGGAAACAGCTCGCGGGCCGGCAGAATATCATCATCACCGAATGGGGCCCCTACGACTTCTCGCGCGTGACCGTTGTGCCGCCGCGCGTGGTGGGCGGCGCGCAGGCGACGTTGCAGGTGCTGGGACCGTCGGGCCGGTTCAAAGTCGAAAGCGTCAATGGCGATGTGAAGGTCACGCCGATGGAAGGCGATCTTCCGGGCAAGCTGACGATCCAATCCGAGAAACCGGGCGTGCATCCGTTCAGCCTGCAGATTGACGCCGGCGGAACACGATTAGCCGCTACGGGGTCGCTGATGCGGGCTGAGTGGACGGTGAAGTACTTCGTCTGGCATCCGTCCAGCGACCCGCGCGAGGACCAGAAGGCCTGGGACGAGCTGCTGAACGGCGAACCGCGCGACGTCCAGCACGTGGGCGCCGTCGATTTCGTCTGGGGCGGCGGCGCGCCAACGCCCAAGGTTCCAAGCGATCATTTCGGCACGCTGGCGACCACGACGCTTTCGCTGCCGGCCGGCAAGTGGCGCATTCATACGGTCTCCGATGATGGCATTCGCGTGTGGATCGACGACCAGAAACTGATCGACGACTGGACCTGGCATCCGCCCAAAGAGAACGACGCGACCGTCGAGCTGAAGGATGGCGAGCACCGAATCCGCATCGAGCATTTTGAGATTGACGGTTTCGCGCAGCTTCAATTCCGCATCGAGCCGGAGCCGTGAAGTTCCTGATTCCCTGGTGATCGCGCAAAGGTGCAAAGACGCCAAGAGCAAGGCTCCTGGGTTCCACTATCTTTGCGCCTTTGCGCCTTTGCGCGAGATTTTTCGCGAGTGGCGGTGCGGATATCCATAACAGAATCGGATCGAGCACAGCGCGAGCGAGAAGAAGAACACGTTCACCAAGCCCATCGCGCCGCAGCCGCAGGACTGGCGACCACCGCCGCCGCCAGAGCCCGAATTGCGGTTCGCCGCGGGGGGAACCTGACCTGCGGCGCAACCGTTGGCGTCGACGCTCGCGCCGCTCGGCGAGTCCGGACAGCGATCTTCGGCGTCGGGAACGCCGTCCTGATCGGCGTCCAGGCATGGCGGCATGTCCGCGTTGGCGGTCACGGCGCCGGCCACGCCGGGGGGCAGCGCACAGCCGTGGGCGTCGACGGCGGTTCCCGTCGGCGTCTGCGGGCACAGATCGCGGCAGTTAATCACACCATCGCCGTCGTAATCGAGCTGGCCGCATGAACAACCGGTATCATCGACGGCTTCACCGGCCGGCGTGGCCGAACACAAGTCGATTGCGTCGTCCACGCCATCATTATCAAGATCGGTGCCCGGAGCACCACCCGAACGGCAGCGCGCGGCCGCCTGGCAGGCGTCGCCGATGCCATCGCCGTCGCCGTCGGCTTGGTCGGGATTGTAGAAATTCGGGCAATTATCTTGATTGTTGGGAACTCCGTCGCCATCGATGTCATTAGAATCGCCCTCGAATTCGAACGCTCCCATATCGACCAGGGGGGCCGCGCCGTTGCCCGTATCGAGCTTGCCGGGATCGTCGCGGACGCGCACTTGCCCCGCGCGGTCGAATCCTCCGTCGGGCGGCACGGCGGAATTCTCGCCCGCGTCGATACACGGTGAGCCCGGGATCAGCCGTAGATTGTCGTCATCATCGCCAACGATTTTGTTGCGGCCGGCGGGATCGACCAGGCGCGGGTCGGTGGCGATGTTGCCGGTTCCGGACGAGCCGCCCTGCACGCAACTATACGACAGGGTGGTGTCGCCCTGACTGGTGAGCTGGTTATCCTGCTGGTTGAGCTTGTTGGCCCATAGAATGCAGTTACGTACGTCGGCTTGGCCCTGAAAAACGAATAACCCACCGCCGTCGGCAAACGCCGTATTGCCGTAGAGCGTACAGTTCACCAGGCTGCTGCGGCTCGTATTCGAGAACACGGCCCCGCCGAACACGAACGCCCGATTTCCGCTGAACGTGCAGTTGATCACGGTCGGCGCGGCGTCCAGCGTCGCCAGGGCCCCGCCCGAAAGCGCCACGTTATTGCGAAAATCGCAGCCGATGAAGCGCGGCTGACTGTCGCGATCCATGTAGACCGCGCCGCCGTCGGCCGTTGCGGAATTGTCCGTGAAGATGCAGGTGCGCACCGTGGGGCTGGAGGACAGCAGAAATAACGCGGCGCCGCTGACGCTGCCGCGAGAAGTGTCGTCGGCCGTGCCGCGCGTCAGGATGAATCCATCCAGGACCGCGCTGGCATCCACGTTCATGCCCGTCACGATATGGACACTGTTGTCTTCGCGGCGATCCGGACTGCCAAGTTCAGCGCTGAGCACCGTGGGATGCGCCAGCGGATCGCGCGCCTCGCGCTGCGACTCGCCGCCGGCAAACCCGCCATACAAGGCCGTGTTGTTGACGAGTGTGAGCGTCTCGAAGCGATCGCCGGTCAATGAAGCCGGGTAGATCCCGGCAGCCACCCAGACTTCGAGCGCGGCGCCCTGTGCGGCTGCGGCCTGAGCCAGAGCGTTTTGCACGTCGCGATAGGCGCTGGACCAGGAGGATCCATCACCGCTGCTCGCGGCCGCTGCGTTGACATAGACGATTGTTTGAGCGCCAACGCTATCCCACCCGACGAGCACCAGCAGGAGCACTGCATCAGCGCCCCATCGCCGCCTTCGATTCCCCATGATATCTGCTCCCCCTACTGCCGGTTCGGTCGCGCTTAGTTAGAGGCCCTTTTCGGGGGCGACGATTTCGCGCAAACCGCTCTGTTCGCCCGGCTTGTCGGCACGCGTTATACCAGCCGCGCGCATATCGAACTCAGCGATATCCAACCGCAGGTTGGCTTGAAGTAAGGCGAAGTGTCGCGTTTCCGCGACGGACTGCCGCGAACCACGACAGTCTGTCGTGAACGAGATCGATTGCTTCGGGCTAGCCCGGGCAACCTGCGACCATCGCACCATTGAAGACTTGCGTCGTGTTCGTCCCGTTAAGCAGTTGGACTTCACGCAGGAAGTCCTGCGTGTTGACGCGGTTGCCGGACTCGGTGCTGCGGTTGATGTTGCAGCGCGCCAGGTTCTCCGGGAGGTTGGCATTGTCCGATCCGGGGCTGTTGACGCGCTGTACCAGCGACAGCAGGTCCTGTGTGCTGACGCTGCCGTCGAGGTTCACGTCCCCAGGCAAATACTGGTATTGCAGCTTCTCGCCCGGCGCCGTGCCGGCGAAGGTGAGGGTCGTGCAATGCAGCGGCGGGATGGCGCCGCTCAGCGTAATTGAAAAAGCAGCGGCCGGCGCGCTGGGCGTAACGGACGTTACCGTCGGACAAGCTCCGCCGGTACACGAGACGCTCACGTTGTCTGGCGCAGGAAGTGGCGAAGGCGTGGCACTGAATACGACCTCGATGTGATCGTACATGATACCGCCTTGCGCGGGCGTGCCTGCGGCCCCGATCCCCTGGGTCAGCAGCGTGCTGGTTCCCGTATGCAGCACGTCGCGGAACGGCTGACCCGGCGCATAGGGATTGTCGGCCGCGCGCGGCGGGTTGGCCGAGATGATGGTTGCCGGAACGCTGCCCGCCACCGTGATGCTGTAGTTGTTTCCAAACTGCATGAAGACCGTGTGATAGCTGCAGAAATATGGAAACTCGCCGGGACTGGTGAATTGAAACGTGTATGAGTCGCCCGGCAATAGCAGGTCACTGTCGAATACACCGTCCGGCGTGTAGTTCGTCCCGCTGGTCGCGGTATGTAGCGTGCCGTCGTTGTTCGTCCAGCTAACCGTGTCACCGAGGTCGATCGTGAGGAACTGCGGGGTAAACGTGAGGTTCGCGATCGAGACGTTATGATTCGCCGCGCGAGCGGCGGCTCCGCAGGCACTCAGTGCGATCAGCGCGCTAGCGATTGCGTGGCGCATCGTTCCTCTCCTTCTCCAGCACGGCTGGTTCAGTTCGTGCCATCCTAATGGAACGGCGTCCGGCAGCCAAGCAGTGCTCGAGGGCGGATAAGCGTTTGGGTGCATCCCAGAAAGCGTGGCGAAACTCGGGTGGCATGGGCAAGCGGCCTTTTGCTTGCCCGTGCGAACGCGGCGCGCCGCACGGCCAAGCGGTGAGGCTGCTTGGCCGTGCCACCCAAAATGGGATGCACCCTAGGCGTTTGCCTCCTGGCCCTAAAAAGCGGACGGGCCGGGTCAACGCACCCGGCCCGCCGCTGGAAGCACAGAAGACTCGTGCGCGTTATCGCGGGAAATCATCCGTCGCCGAACGGAAGGTAGCGGTGCGGCTGTCGATCGAGCGCACGAACGTCAGCAGGTCAGACTGCTGCGATGCGTTCAGGGCGGTCGAAATCGGCATGCCGCCCGGCGTTATCAAATGCACGTCGAGCACATCCTCCAGCGTTTGGGCAGCACCGTTGTGCAAATAGGGCGCGTGATAGGTGATGCTCAGGAGCGACGGCGCGTTGAACCCCGCCCCGCCGGCAGCGCCGGTCCCCTGCATGCCCGCGCCGCGGATTTCCTTGGGATCGGCCGCGTTGAAGGTGCCGACTCCGTCGAGGAAGCGCAACGTCATGCCGTTGTTCGTGAACGAAACGATCTGCGCGCCCATGTTCGTGACCCGGTTGTCGCGCGGCGGCACGCCGCCCGGTGTGGGATCGCTGAGAAACGTCGGATTGTTAATGTAGATCACCTGGCTCTTCGTCCACTTGGCCCCGCCATGGCAGGAGGCGCAGTTGGTCTCGAAAAGGTTTCGGCCGCGCGCCAGGGCCGCCGTATCGGATGGCTGCGGAACGTTGAACGCGCGCACCGTCCGCACCCAGGCAGTCAGAGCATCCTGCGCGTCGCTGGCGCCCGTGGTGATACCGTGCGGGAAAACGCGCATCGGGTCGTCCACGAAACCCGTCCCGCCCTGCACGCCGCGGGAATTGTTATTGAAATCCGTCGTGCTGCCCATGATGGCGCTGTAGTTCGAGATGCGCTGATCGTTCGGATCGATCTTGCTGAAGAAGGCGTCCAGCGGAATGGTCTGGCGCGGACCGGTGCCGAACGACCAGGTGACGCCATCCGCCAGCCCGTCCGGGTGGCACGAGCCGCAGCCGCTCCAGGCGTTGTCCGAAGCCTTGCCGCGATTATCGAGCGGAACGATGTTGCGGATGGGCGTATTGAAGATGCCGTTGTTCGGCACGCCCAGAGCCGTAAAGAACACCAGCTTGCCCAGCAGCACGCGGTGTGCGTCGGAGCCCGGCGCGGGCGGGGCGCTGGAGGAGATGTCGAGTTGCATCGTGCTGTTGTTCTGCAAGTCGATCGCGGTGACGGAATAGCCCGCTTCGTTGTTGGTATACGCGCGGGTGCCGTTGCTGTTGATCACGACGCCGTTGGGCAGGTTGCCGGTCCGAATTCGCACGATATTCGGTTGGTTCAGGCTTAGGCGGCCATCGTTGTCCAGCGTGGCGCGGAAAACGTAGTTGCCGCCGCGGCTGACGATCAGGAACGTGCGGCCATCAGTAGTGGCGTCGATATCCACCAGGTCGTTCCCGAACAAACCCTTCAAATTGCCGGCCACCAATTGGTCCATCGGCGTGGCCATGCGCTCCTGAGCGACCTGCTGATTCAGGTTCACTTGCAGGTTGGTCACTTCGCTGAGCGCGCTGGTGTCGGCCACGTGTACCAGCGCCTGCACGTTGACGTTGAAGCGCACCGGCGGCTCGGGCGCCGCGCCGATGTTGGGAACCAACAGCCGGTTGTTGCGAATGATGCACGACCAGAGTTGGTTCGGATAAACCCCCTGCGGGTCCATAATGATGGCCGGCGCCATGGGATCGGTTACGCCAGTAGCCGGGCAAAAGAAGTCATTCACCGCGGTCATGGTGACGGCCGGGCAGAATGGCGCACGGTTGGCCGTAAAGCCTGAATTCTGCAGTGGCGAGAGGGCGATGCGCACCGGCGAGCCGGGATTGCCCACGGCAAACGATTCAACCACGCCTTCCTTGCCCTCATCGTTCACTTCGCTATCGGCGCCGGCCCGCGGCTGGGCATAGAAGAGTGTGACGAACACGCGTTCGTCCAAATCGTCGGTGTTGCCGTTGTTGGTGATGGCCAGCGCGATCGGATTTCCGCCGACGTTCACGCTACCCACCACCTGCCGCGTCTGGAGGTTGATGGCCGATACGGTGCCCTCGGTATGGTTGGCCACGTACAGCCGCGCCCCATTGGGCGTGACGGCGCAGCCGCGCGGCTCGGTCCCGACGGTGATGGTGTCGATGACGCGCGAGTTGGTGCCGTCCAGCGCGATGACCGACACGGTGCCGTCGATGGCATTGGTCACGTAGGCCTCCCGATTGTTGGGATGGATGCTGACGTAGCGCGGCTCGTTTCCGACGCGCACCTCGACGGGCGCGTTGGCCACGTCCGCGCCCGCGGCATTGCGCACTTCGATAATGGAGACGGTATCGACGTCACGATTGGGCACGACCAGGAAACGGTCGTCGGAGGTCAGGGCGATCGTCGAAGAGCGACTGGCGGCCCGCAGCGTGGCAACACCGCCGCCACCGTTCTGATTGTTATTCCCGCCTCCCCCACCACCATTCTGATTGCCGCCCCCGCCGCCATTCTGGTTGTTATTGCCACCGCCCCCACCGCCGCCGCCGCCCGGCGGGCAGCCGGTCAGGCCGCCCACCAAACCGGCCGCGCATACCAGCAGCATCGTGCTGTGCCACAGCTTGATTCTCATGTTCCGCATCTCCAAAAACACCCAGCCTCCACGACCCGCGCACGTGCGCGGGTCCTGGGGACATTGTTCAGCAGTTACCGGTGCCCACCATGGCGCAGGCCGCCTGCGCGTGTTCGTCGTTTTCAGCCCCATGCTGCCTCGCCGCTTCGGCGCGCGGCAGAAACCTGGCCGTCGCGCCGTTCGGGCGCGCGGGCGCGGCACGGTCACACTAACCGTCATGCGGACCAGCGGCCGAAAATCTTTCACTTCCTACGGCCATAACCAGATTTCCCGCACTCGCCCGCCCGTGCCGCGCGAACGATCCTGCGATGAGACAGGCTGGATGATACCGCCGTTGCCCGCCGTTACGCAAACCAGCGGAATCGGCTCGGGACTCGACTCCGGGGTCTAAGCCCGACGGCGCGCTAGTCAACAGTACTGTTCAGACCGATCGCAACGGCAGCGTGATCTACGACGGCCGCTACGTCTACCGATACGATGCGTGGAACCCTGGACTGGCGACTCAGGCAAAGGGAGCGAGTCTGTCCGGCGAGAAGTCCGCAATGAGTCGCTCAAGGGCTTTCCGTCGGACGCCGTGCCTCTTGAAGGCTCGCTCCCTTTGTCTGGCTTGATCCAGCGTCGTATGCTGCTCGAAATAGACCAAACTCACTGGCAGTCGCCACTTCGTTGACTTGACGAGACCGCGCCGATGCTTCCCAAGACGCTGGATCAGGTCGTTCGTGCAGCCATAGTAGTACTTGCCATCGCTGCAGCGCAGAACGTACACGAAGCCGCTATCCAAGCTGCCGAGGATTCTGCACGAACGATGTCGCGTGTCCAGGGGAACCGCTTGATCCAGGTGAACCTGCCCGGAACGGCCGTGCTGGACGATTACGGCATCGTGACGAGTGGCGCCTTAGGCGATTGGATCGCTACCTATCGCTACGACGGCGTCGGCCGGTTGATAACGATCGATCGCGTTCAATCTGGCCAGGCCGTGACCATCGATCTGTACTACGATGGCGTGCGACGCATTCAAGAACGCGTCGTCTACGGAGACCAGCTCGGTCAGCAGATGATGGCCGGCGGCGGCGGGTCCGATGCCCCCAGCGACGGTGGGGATTTTGGTGCGGACGTCTCGCCTACATCGCTGCTCACTCCCGGCCCCGAAGATTTCGGCGCGCTTACAGGCGGTGATTTCACGCCCATCGACACGCCGCCGCCCATCGCGCCGGAAGAACAGTTCGATCCCGAAGCCGAAGATGCGGCCATTCGCCTCGATGCGAGTATGCTCGCCGTCTCGTCAGAACCCCCCTCGCCAGAGGGGGGTGGCCAGCAATCGTCGATGATGTCCGGCTCGTCGAGCGCGCCCATCGCC
This sequence comes from Phycisphaerae bacterium, assembly GCA_036505095.1. Taxonomy (GTDB): domain Bacteria; phylum Planctomycetota; class Phycisphaerae; order UBA1845; family UBA1845; genus DASXUA01. Next base: position 1,065 of record DASXUA010000150.1, on the reverse strand, counting down.
GAGCGCGAGTACGTCTGGGGACCAGATTACGTCGACGAGTGCGTTGCGCAATTCGATCAGAACAACGTGGTGTACTATGTGATCCAGGACGCCAATTACGACGTGGTCGCGCTGCTCAAGTCTGACGGCAAGCCGAGCATCCAGTACACCTATGAACCCTACGGTCCACTGCAACTCGCCGAGAGCTTCGCCCAGCAGCCGGTGAACCGCCTCGGGCATCAGGGCCTCTTCTTCGAGCGTTTCGACGCCGGCCCATATGACCCGGCGCTCGTGCCGGGGGCGAAAGGCGTCTATAACGCTAACAACCGCTGGTACGACCCACTCACCGGACGGTGGCTGACGCGCGACCCCAACGAAACCGCGCTGCCTGTTCAGACCGCGCTTGCTACGAACGGCACGATGCTCGATGTCATGCTCCCTGGCGTGAACCTACAGGGAACTTACGCGGACGGGATGAACCTTTACGCATACGTCGGCACCAGTCCGGTGAATCTGCACGATCCGTTGGGGTTGAGCTTTGATTGGTTCGGCGCAAGCGCGGATTTCGAGAGCGATTGGTATGGGAACAAGATGTACGCTATTGGCGCCATTAACGAGGGTGCCAAATGGGCGGCGATCGGGCTGCAGAGCGCGATCGGCATCGCGAAGTTCTTCATACCAGGTTCCGGCCTGATTGACGCGTTCAACGCGGTGGAGGTGCTCCGTAGCGGTAAGGGCGGTTTTTGGGAGGCGCTCGACATCGCCAGCGCGGCGTTTCCGATCGTGCATGGGGCCGCAAAGCTGGCCGGGCTGAGTTCGATCTTCAAGGCGCGCGGCTGGCTGAGTAAAGCCGCGCATGCCTGCAATTCCTTTGTCGCCGGCACGCAGGTGGACACGCCAGAGGGCCCGGTGCCGATCGAGTGCATTATACCGGGCGTGCGCGTTGTCACCCGCGATCAGCGTGATCCTGGGCAACAGGAGTGCGCCGGCGTGGTGACGGGAGTATCGAAGCGCGTTGCGCCCATGGTGCTCTGGGTTACCTTGGCGACGGGACAGACTGTTGGCATGACGCCCGGTCACGAAGTA
>DASXUA010000149.1:0-10549 GCA_036505095.1 Phycisphaerae bacterium | reverse complement strand
GGCAGATCGTGATCGAGATGCTGAAGAATCAGCTTCCCGAGGGACCCAGCCCGCAGGCCGCGCCGCCACCGATGCGCACCGGGGGCAAGGGCGGACCGCCGGCGCATCAGGGTCCGCCCGGCGGGCCGACAGCACCGCCGCCTCCGACCGGCGAGAGCGCTGAGGATCCGAAAACCGGCTTGCCAAGGGAAGAGGCGGCACGACTGAATCCAGCCATTCGGGCAGCAGTCAAGCGGGCGCTGGGGATTCTGTGTTACTGCTCGCCCACGGCGCTGGACCGCAATGCACATGCGGGCGACACCGTCAGTCCGGCGAAGGCGGCCGAGAGGTGGGAGGCGCCGATCGGACTGTGGATTCAGCAGGACGTCATCGCGGCGCTGGCGCGCGTCAACGACCGCGAGGCCGACCGCATTCGCAAGGAAAACGGCAACCCCTGGGTCGGGCTGATGCCGGTCAAGGATTTTGTTTCCATCCGCATATCGCCTTATGTCCGCAGCGAAGCCGCCGCCGATCGGCAGGCGGGCGCGCCAGCGGTACCGCTCGGAGATGAGCCCGCCCGTCCGCCGGGCGTGGCCACGCCGTTCGCCAATGCGAACGTCAGCAACGACCTGTTCGACGTGGTGCAATTCACGGTCAAGCTGGTGGTGGACGCCCGCGATATTCCGCTGATCGTGGACGAAATCTGCCGGAACAAATTCCATCGCCCACTGCGGATCGACTATTCCGAAGAACCGCCGAATCTGTCGATGACCGGCAAGATTTACGGCAGCGAACCGACGGCGCGCGTGGTGATGGATTTCGAAACGTGTTTCTTTTTTGCTGACGAGTACGCGGCCCTGATGCCCGACGACACGGTGGCGGCGCTGGCACATCAGCGACCCAAACCGAAAGTCGAAGGTAGCGCCAGCAAGTAACGCGAACAGCCGGGAGGATCTGGACATGGCCAAACAAACCGTAGGGCTGGTTGAGAGACATCTGGAGAAGGGCGTGCTGGGCATCACCGCCGTGGCATTCCTGGTGGTGCTGGCGGTGTATGGATTGCGTTCGCCGAATGTGATCGATTTCGAGGGGCAGCCGGTCGCGGCCGGCGAGATCGATCTGCGCGTGCGCGCGGCGGCTGAATCGTTGCGCGGCGACCTCATTCGCACCACGCGTGAACGGCCGGAGATTCCCGATCCCGCGCCGAAACTCGACAAAGCCCGAGAGTTGCTGGCATCGGCCGAGCTGTCGCCGCACATCCCGGCGGCGGTCGCGTACGGGCCGATCGTCCCGAAGGTAGGCGTGCAGCCGGCTGCGGGCGAAATCGTTTTGGCCCCGCTCATCATTCCGGGCGAGACGCGGATCAAGTCGGGCCGCTCTTACGTCACTTTGCGGCCGAGCGAGTTGGGCGGCGATCCGCTCGGCACCGAAGGTGATAAGGCCTCGCTGAATTGGGTGACGATCGGCACGCTGTTCGATCGCGCCGAGCAGGCGCGCCTCAACACGGATGCCGGATACAAGTCGGGCATGACCGATCCGTACTTGGTCGGATTGGCCGTGCAGCGCCGCCAACAGAACTCGGACGGTTCGTGGACCGACTGGGCCGATATCAAGCCCTACGTCTCATACGAAATACCCACGGCGCCCCCTCTCTCCATCAGCGAGGGAAACATCCCGGGGCCGCAGCTCCAGGACTTTATCGCTTACAACGACACCATCATCCAGCCATTCAACCAGGTAGATTTGATGCGGCCGCTGATGGCGTGGGTCTCGAACGGTGATCCGTGGCTGTATCCGAAATTCGAAGGAATGGATCCCGTTGAATTGGATCAGCCCTTCTATAACACGAAGGAGCCGGTCGTTCGCTACCCGACGCAGACGGACATTCATCCGAAGCAACCGACACCCAAACCGAAGCCGCCGCCGGCAGTGCCGCCTCAAGGCAATCCGCAGGACGACTACCGTAAGACGCTGGCGGAGGCCAAGAAGCTGCTCGACGCCGCCGGTCAAGATCCCAAGAAGCTGGACGACGCCAAGAAGAAGCTGCAAGCGGCGAAAGAGTTGATCCCCCAAGCCTTCCCGGAAGAGAAGCAGGCCGAGCGGCCGACCAAGGAGGTTGAGGGGCTCATCGATAAGGCTGACGAGCGCATCGAGCAGATCGCCAAAGCCAAGGAGGCGCCGACCGAAAAGTCCATTGGTCCGGTGCAGTTGGTCTGGGCGCATGATGCACTCGCGGACAGCGTCAAATCTGGCGCGACGTACCAGTATCGCGTGGCCTTCCGCACGCTCAATCGTTACGCCGGGCGCCCGGGTGAACTGAAGAATCGCGACGACGCTACCAAAGTCGTCTTGCAGTCGGATTGGTCGCCGCCGTCGGACCCGGTCACGATCGAGCCGGAGGTGAAGTTCTTCCTGGCGTCGGCCACGGGCAGGGGCGCGGATTTGAAGGTCTACAAATGGTATGAAGGCGTCTGGATCGAGGAAAACGTGGAGGCGCGGCCCGGGCAGCGCATCTATAAGGAGGCGAAAGTCGCGGTGCCGGGGCCGGATGGCAATCCGGTCAAACAAAAACTCACTTTCGATGCAGCCGCCGACGTCATCGAAATCGACCCGGCCCGCCCCTTCCGCAAGCCCAAACCCAAAGGCGGAGTGGGCTTTGATGACTCACTCAGCGCCACGCTGGCGATGGTCTATCGCGACGCCAATGGCGAGCTGCACGAGCGCTTGCTGGATGCGGATCGGAATTCCGAAGAATTTGAGGCCCTCAAGAAGGACGCCTACAACGAGAAGGCGGTCAAGAAGAATGAGTCGGCTCCTCCACCGACTCCCCCGCGTAGTCAGCCGGGCCGCAAGGGTGCACCGGCCGGACCCAGGGGCGGCGGCGGCGGCGGCGGCGGACCGAAGGGCGGCGGCGGCGCGGGCAATCCTTGATGAACAAAACGCGGCCGGGCGGGCTTGCAGAGCCCGCTGTGCCGGCGTAAACTCACAAGCTGCTCGCGGCGGCTTTGCGCGAACGCGCGCCGCGGGCACCATCCGACGGAAAGGCGCCGCAACCGGTCGTCGCGGGACCCGCGGGGCGCGGTCCATCCTGCCTCGACGCCGTGCGCGGCCAGCGAAGGAGGACGTTCTTTGATTCCCGCCGAAAAGATCAAACGGTCCATGGTATGGCTGATGGCGGCGCTGTGCGCGTTGCTGGTCAGTGTGCGCACGCTGCATGCGGCCGACGACGCTTCCAACCTCAAGACCGCCATCAAGCTGTTCGACGAGGGCAAGTATCTCGCCGCGCAGGAGCTGCTGCTCAAGGTCAAGCCCGAGGGTCTGAACGAGGCGCAGCGCACCCAGCGCAATGAGTATCTCGACAAGGTGCAGGACGCGATCAACCAGGCTGAGAAGGCCGAGCGCGATCTGGATGCCGGCGAGGCGGCGCTGAAAGCCGGCGATCTGGACAAAGCCGAAGAGCTGCTCAAGCTGGTGACGTCCAACAAGTATGCCTCCGAGGATACGCGCAACGCGGCCTACACCGATTTGAAGACGGTCGGCGCCCGCCGCAAGGAAATGTCCAAGCCGCGCCCGGCCGAAGCGGTCACCCCGCCCGCGCCAGCACCGGTCACTATGCAACCGGCGCGCGAGGCGGCCCCACCGCCCCCCGAAAGTCGTAGCGACCGGGCCCGCGCCCTGACGCGCCAGGGCAATGATGCGACCGACGCCGGCCGCTACGACGAGGCGCGGCGCTTTTTCAACGACGCGCTCGATCTGGTACCGGGCTATCCCGAAGCCGTGACAGGCCTGGAGCGCCTCGCCCAGCACGAGCAAGTCGAGGGCGGCCCGCCGTCGTTGCTCCAGAGGATGCACGAGCAGCAGGAAATCGCTTGGCAGCGCACGGTCGCCAGCTTCCGCGATGCCGAGCGCGCCGTGCGCGAACACGTGATGAACCAAAACTTCGACCAGGCCCGGCAGGCCCTGCTGCTGGCCGAGCAGACGGTCGAAGCCGGCCGCCAATATGCCGACCCCCTCTCCCGCTACGAAACGCTGCGCGGCGAGCTCGAGGCGCTGCGGCGCTACGTCAACGAAGAGGAGGAGATGTTCAACGCGAAGGAAGTCGCCAAAATCCGCGCGGAAGCCGAGCGCGAGCGGCTGGCCCGTATCCGTCAGATCGACGAAGAGCGCCAGCGGCAGATCGACTCGCTCATGCGGACCGCGGTGCAACACCGCAAGGACCGCGATTACGAACGCGCCCTCGAGGTACTGCGGCAAGTGCTGGCGATCGATCCGCGCAACGAGCGCGCCAAGGATATGATGGACGATATTCAGGATCGGCTCTCGTATCAGAAGCAGCGCGTCGCGCGGCACGACCGCGATCGGCAGGTTCAGGAGTTGTTCACGGAGGTCGAAGAAGGTAAGGTCCCCAACGTCGTCGAGTTGACCTATCCCAAGAACTGGTTGGAGATCATCAGCCGCGAAACGCGCGGCGGCACGCGCCGCGTGGGTGAGCGCGATATCGCCCTGCGCACCAAGCTCGATCAGCCCATTCCGATCCGCTTCCAGGACGAGCCGCTCGACCAGGTCTTTGCCCAGATGCGCGAGAAGCAGGACGTGAACCTGTCCGTCGTCTGGAACGATCTGGAGCGCGCCGGTGTCAAGCGCGACACGCGCGTGACGCTGGACATGCCCAAGGAGGTGGCGTTCAAGACGGCCATCGACCAGGTGCTCGAGCAGGTCACGCGCGAATCGCCGCTGGCGTATCGCGTGCGCGACGGCGTCCTGACGGTCGCGACCAAGGAGAAGCTGGACCAGGACACCGTCCGCGACGTGTACGACGTGCACGATCTGCTGATGGAGGTCCCGGATTTTGTCGACGCACCGGAGATCAACCTGGAAAACAGCACCGAGCCGCCGGCGCGCGACACGGCGTTCGCCGGAGATCACCGCGGCAAAGGACGGCACCACAAATCCTGGGCCGGCGATGACGATGACGATACCGACGACAAATCCAACCGCAGCGACCGGCAGCGGCGGGTCGACGAGCTCATCGCGCTGATCAAATCGCACGTGTCCCCGGAAAACTGGGACAACGTCCGCAAGATCGACGAATTCAACGGTCAACTCGTCGTGACGCAGACGTCCGCGGCCCAGGAGGAGATCGCGGATCTGCTCGGCAAGCTCCGCGCCCAGGCGGCCGTGCAGGTCGCCGTCGAGGCCCGCTTCCTGACCGTCCAGAGCAACTATCTCGAAGAGATGGGCATGGACCTGGACATCATCCTGAATTCGGGCAATGCCGGCTACGACATCCTGGGCGGCGGCCGTGCCGGTCCCCTGCTGGACCCGACCTATGGCAATCGCCTGCTCGTGCCGCGGCAGTTCAGCCGGCTGGGATTCACTCCGGCGTCGCCTGGCGTCGGACAGCCGTTTGCACCGGCGATGAATGCGCTTCCGGGCGGGATCGTCGGGCCGAATCAGCCGTATGTTCAGCCCGGGTTCGTGCCGCGGACCGGGTCGAATTTCATCGGCGGCCCGCACGCCACGCCCATTCCAGTTCTGTCGAATGTGATCGGGCTGACCGACCCGGCGCTGATCAACAGCGACCTGCCTGGATCGTTCGCCGGCGATCCGAACCGCCAGCCAACCTTCAACGCTTTCGGCAGCGTGCTCGACAACATCCAGGTCGATTTCCTGCTGCGCGCCACGCAGGCCGACTCGCGCACCACCTTGATGACGGCGCCGCGGCTGACGCTGTTCAACGGGCAGCGCGCATGGGTGGCGGTGGTGAATCAGCAGTCGTTCGTCAGCACGCTGATGCCGGTGGTGGCGGCCGGTGCCGCCGCCCAGATGCCGCAGATCGGCAACATCAGTACCGGCGCCGTGCTGGACGTGCAGGCCATCGTCTCCGCCGACCGGCGTTATGTCTGCATGACGCTGCGGCCCGGCGTGGGCCGGCTGATCGATCTGCAGACGTTCCTCTTCAGCACCGGCCCGGTCACGGGCGTCGGCGCTTCGGGGTTTGTGCAGCTCCCCAGCATCACGCGGCAGGTCTTGAAGACCACGGTATGCATCCCGGACAATGGCACGCTGCTCTTGGGCGGGCAGAAGCTGGCCGGCGAGTTCGAGGTTGAGGCCGGCGTGCCCATTCTCTCGAAAATCCCGGTGCTCAAGCGGGCTTATTCGTCGCGCACGCTGGTCAAGGATGAGCAGGTGCTCCTGATCCTGGTCAAGCCCAAGATCCTGATCCAGAAGGAGCAGGAGGAAGAGGCGCTGGCCCCGTTCGCCACGACACGTGGTTAGAGAGGGCGAGGCTCCGCCGAGCCTTTCGGGAGGGCGAGGCTCCTGCCGAGCCTCCCGCGCTGTTGAGGGCGAGCCGCCCGGTTGACCCTGGCGGCATAGCGTATACCCCGTATACATCGTTGAACCTCTGATGGGCGGTCGCGCAGCGGCGCAGGCCGCCCGCGTTCTTGGTACGCTGCTCGGCATGAATCGACGTCCGCGTCATTGGGTGGCATGGGCAAGTCCGCTAGGAACCGCCGTGGCGGGCAGCCTTATCGCTTGCCTGTGCTTCGTCGGGCGCGCGCCGCTCGCCAAAGCCGCCGAGCCAACAGACACGCAGCCGGCATCTCAATCCGCGGATGCGCGCGAACCGCGCGTCGCTGACTTTGCCCCCGGCGTGCGGATCAACTGGGAGCGGCGGCAGGTCGAGCTGCAGGCCAGGGTCGTGCTGCGCGAGGGGCTGCTGGAGCTGTTCGCCTGCTCGCCACAGACGCGCGAACATGAGAGCATCGTCGTCGTCCGGGCCCGGCCGCTGCGCATCTTCGAGGCCTTGGGTCTGGTGGGCCTGACGCCGGGCGCCCCGGTGCGCTTCGACGAGACTTCGGAATCCTTCTGGCCGGCTTATGGCGACCCCACTTCGATTGAGGTGCGCTACGAGCGTGATGGTGAGCCGGTAACTGCCGACATTTCGGAGTGGATGGTGCAGACGTCCGACGGCCGAACCATGCTGCCGCATTACTGGGTTTTCGCCGGGTCGCGGCGCTTCGAAGGCGACCGCTTCGGCGCTGATCTGGAGGGCACCATCATCTGCGTGGTCGATTTCGACACGGCGCTGGTCGCCCTGCCGCAATCGTATTCATCCAGCAACGACGAGCTGTGGCTGGCCGCGAAAACCGACGCCATCCCGCCGCTGGGCACCGATTGCACCCTGATCCTGAAAGCCGCCGACGTAACGAAACTCGCGGCCGACGTCTTGCCCGGTGGGAAGCTGAGTGACGGCGGACACGAGGTCAGCGCCGAAAAGCTGGCCGAGCGTTTCAAGCAGCAGACCACCGGCCGGCACGGCGCGCTGCTGATGATTCGCGTAGATCCCAAGGCGACCCGTGCCGACGTTTCCACTGCGGTTGGGGCCTTGCTGCGCTCGGGCGTGCCGGAAGTCTCGTTGCAGATCGTGCCGCGCGAGAAGCCCGCACCGCAGTCGCAGCCTGCGCTTCGAGAAGGTGGCGAATAGCGCTGATATTCGGTTCTGTGCGGCGCAGCACCAGAACCCCGCCCGCCAAGCGAGGTGTCGGTCAGTATTCGAGCGCCTGTCGCGCGCGGAAGTCACCCCCACTGGCCCGCCACGGCGGATCTGCGACGTGGGGGGTTCTGAAGCCGCTCGCCAGCAGTTGAGGTTCACGTCGGGCGCGGCGATAATGGTTCCAGCCGGCGGTGCACGGCGCGGTCGCTTGTCGCTGCCTGGCAGTCAAACGGAAATGTGATGAACAGACATCGAAGCCAGGCCGTGCTCGAGATGGACATGCCGGAGACTCCGCACCACATGAGCGATGACGAAATCCTGCGGTGCGGGCAGGACATCCTGAACCGCGAAGCGGCCGCCATACGCGCCGCGGCCGAAAAACAAGGGACAGCGTTCGTCAAGGCCGTACGGATGATCGCCGGTTGCACCGGCCGCGTCGGCGTCACCGGGATGGGCAAGGCCGGCCTGATCGGCACGAAGATCCAAGCCACGCTCGCCAGCACGGCCACGCCTTCGTATTTTCTCCACGCGGCTGAGGCTCTGCACGGCGATCTCGGCATGGTTCGTGCCAACGACGTGCTCATCGCGCTATCGCGCAGCGGCGAGACCGCGGAGCTGGCGCACCTCATTCGGGCCGTCAAGCAAGTCGGCGCGCGCGTAATTCTGCTGACCGGCAAGACCGCTTCGCGCTGCGCGCGGCTTTGCGATCTGGTGATCGACATCGGCCAGGAGCCGGAGGCCTGCCCGCTGGGGCTGGCGCCGAGTTCTTCCACCGCGGCGATGCTGGCGGCGGGTGACGCCTTGGCGCTGACGGTCATGAGCGTGCGCGCTATCGTGCCCGAACAGTACGCCGCCTATCATCCGGGCGGAGCCCTGGGACGCAGCTTGATGAAAGTTGAGGAAATCATGCGCACCGGGCGCGACTGTCCGCAGGTCGATGTCGCGGCGCGCCTGTCTGATTGTCGAGCGGCGATCGGCGCCGCGCCTCTGCGCGCCGGGGCAGCCTGCGTGGTGGACCATACCGGCACGCTGGTCGGCATCTTTACCCTGGGCGACCTGTTCCGGCTGGTCGAGCATCTGGACCTCTCGCGCAATCCGCCCATCGCCGAAGTGATGACGCGCGCGCCCAAGACGGCCCGCGTCGGCGACCGTGTGGCCGACGCCCTCGCAACCATGCGCCAACATCGCATTGACGAGCTGCCGGTCGTGGACGCTGACGGGCGCCTGGCCGGCCTGATCGATATTCAGGATCTGCTGGCGCACGGGTTTTCGGTGTTCGACGATCCATAACCGATGCGCCTCTCGGTCGTCATCCCCGTTTATAACGAAGTGGCCACGCTGGAGGAGCTGGTCTCCCGCGTGATCGCCGTCAACATCGGCATGGAGCGCGAGGTCATTCTGGTCGACGATGGCAGCACCGACGGCACGCGCGACTTGTATCCGCGCATTACGGCGCGCTGGCCGCGCGAGCGGATCGTTGCGCAGCTTCAGGACCGCAACCGCGGCAAGGGCGCCGCGCTGCGCACCGGGTTCGGCCTGACCACCGGCGACATTGTGATCATTCAGGACGCCGACCTGGAGTACGACCCGCAGGATTTCCCCAGGCTGCTCAAGCCGCTGCTGGACGGCAAGGCTGACGTGGTCTACGGCTCGCGCTTCATCGGCGGCCAGCCGCACCGCGTGCTGCTCTTCTGGCACATGGTTGGCAACCGGTTTTTGACGATGCTCTCCAACATGTTCACCAACCTGAACCTGACCGACATGGAAACGTGCTATAAGGTGTTCCGCGGCGACGTGATCCGCGGGATGAAGCTGGTCAGCGACGGCTTTAACATCGAGCCGGAGATCACGGCGCGCGTTTCGCGCGGCGGCTGGCGTGTCTACGAAGTGGGCATCAGCTACGCCGGCCGCGACTATACTGAGGGCAAGAAGATTACTTGGCGCGACGGCGTGAAGGCCCTGGTCGCGATCATCCGGTTCCGATATTTCGGCTGAGAGGAGACCATCGTGCCTACGACGATCATTCATGTTGAAGGCCGCGAGATTCTTGATTCGCGCGGAAATCCGACGGTCGCGGCGACGGTGGTGCTCGAAGGCGGCGCGTTCGGCGAGGCGGCCGTGCCGTCGGGTGCCTCGACCGGCGAGCATGAGGCCGTGGAGCTGCGCGACAATGATCCGCAGCGTTTCGGCGGCAAGGGAGTCCTCAAGGCCGTCGGCCACATCGAGCGCGAAATCGCCGAAGGGATCGTGGGCCTCGACGCGACCGATCAGCAAACGATCGACCGTATGATGATCGATCTGGACGGCACGCCCAATAAGAGCCGGTTGGGGGCGAACGCGATTCTGGCGGTCTCGTTGGCGACGGCCCGCGCCGCGGCGATGGCCGTTGAGCTGCCGTTGTTTCGTTATTTGGGCGGCACCAAGGCGCATGTCCTGCCCGTGCCCATGTTCAATATCCTCAACGGCGGCCGGCATGCCGACAACAACGTCGATTTCCAGGAATTCATGATCCAGCCGTGGGGAGCCCACAGCTTTGCCCACGCGTTGCAGATCGGCGCGGAATGCTTTCATGCGTTGAAGAAGGTTTTGTCGAAAAAGGGGTATAGCACGGCGGTGGGCGACGAGGGCGGCTTCGCGCCCAACCTGAAGTCCAACGAGGAGGCGCTGGAGGTGATCAGCGAGGCGGTCAAGGCGGCCGGTTATCAGCTTGGAAAGGATGTGTTCATCGCGCTCGACCCCGCATCGTCGGAGATGTTCGATAAGGCCGGCGGCACGTACTCATTCTTCAAATCCGATCCCGACCGGAAGCTGACGAGTGACCAGATGGTCGCGCATTGGAAGAGTTGGTGCGAGCGCTATCCCATCCGCAGCCTCGAGGACGGCCTGGCCGAGGATGACTGGGACGGCTGGGTGAAGCTGACGCAGGAACTGGGCGGCCGTGTGCAGCTTGTCGGCGACGACATCTTCGTCACGAATACGAAACGCTTGCAGATGGGTCTGGAGCGGAAGGCGGCCAACAGTGTGCTGGTGAAGGTCAATCAGATCGGCACGCTGACGGAGGCGTTCGCGGCG
>DASXUA010000148.1:0-2224 GCA_036505095.1 Phycisphaerae bacterium | reverse complement strand
TAGCTATTACATGTGTGAACCAGGGCTCCAGCCCTTGCCCGGTGCGGGCGCTCACCAGGTACACTTCCGCGTCGGGATAGGTCTTCCGCAGGCCCTCTTCCAACAGCGCTCCCCGCTCCGGCCCAAGCAGGTCCGACTTGTTGATTACGATGATGTCGGCTTCTTCAAGCTGCTTGCCGTACACGTAAAGAACCTTGGGCGAGAAGACCTTACCCGGCTCCAGGTTTAGAATGCGAAGCGCGCGGATAGGATCCACGAGCACGCTCAAGGGTGCAATGCGGTAGTCATCACCGTAAAGGCGGCGCAGCGGGTATTGGACCGACGCGCGAAGATCGGTGCAGCTTCCGACCGGCTCGGCGAGAAACACGTCAGGTTTCGCGGATTCGGTGAGGCGCTCGGCCGCCGCAGTCAGCGAGTTGAACCGGCAGCAAAAACACCCTCCCGTAATCTCTTGTACGGGATACCCGTGTGAATCGATGAGCGCCGTGTCGACGAGGCCCGAACTCTGATCATTGGTGATGAGGCCCACGCGCCGTCCATGGCCCGTCAGATGTTCGGCCAGTCGCAGCAACACGGTGGTCTTGCCTGCACCGAGGAAACCGCCGACCATGATGTAATCAGCCCTCGTCATCTGTTGTTCCTTCGGCCTCTTTTCCTGTGGCGTGCCGCGTCGCCAGCAGCTTGTCGATCGTAGCGTCCAGGATGGCGACGTAACCATGGACGTCGACGCTGCCAGGATCGGGTCGACCCTTTACTCGATAGAGCCATCCACGACCGTAGGGTTCCGATTCGACGGCCGTGATATCTGACCCCAATCCATCGCCAATACCGAGGAACTCGCCGTCGGCGACGCTATACAGGGCGGTGATCGCTTTGAAACCTTCGATCGATCCGATATCCTGGCCGACGGTCACGTACGCCCCCGAAGTGACAGAGAATGCGTATTCTACAAGGTCACCCAACATGCGTGTAGCGAATTTCGTGAATCCCACGCGCCATACTCCGGGCGTTTCCTCGAGGAGCCAGTAATGTGCAGCCGTGTACCGCCGATCGACCGGAAGCCTGGTGGAAAACCGCGATCGTTTATAAAGAAGAGTCTCGTTGCCGGACATACTTACCGGATGACGCTCCGGCTTTCGCGCCGCGCGCGTTCGATTGCCTCGACCATCGCACGGAAATCGGGCATTGGCGTAAAGTGGCACCAGGACAGCCGCAAGGCTCCATCCTGCTGCCAGTTGGGCAGCCCCATTGCGCTCAGGACGTGACTGCACGTGTACGTCTGCGACGTGCATGCGGCCCCATGAGAAATGGCGACAAGGTCATGCCAGGCCTCAATGGCGGTCTCTGCGTCAACGCCCGGAATCGATAGATTAACGATGTGCGGAACGCACCGATCGGGATCGCCGTTGATAGCGCTCTGCAACGGCGCCAGCCCCGCCAGCAGTTGGTGGCGGAACTCGCGGCATCGGCGTGCTCGCGTGTCGCATTCGTCCAATGCCAGTTCTGCGGCTTTGCCGAGACCGGCGATCAGAGGTACGGGCAGCGTGCCCGGCCGCCACCCGCGTTCCTGCCCGCCACCGTACATCAAAGATTCCAGGGGCGGCCGCGCGCCGTCACGGCGACGCACTACCAGGGCACCGACGCCTTTGGGCGCATGGATCTTGTGGCCGCTGATGCTGATGAGATTGATCCGCGTATTCCGGAGCCCGCGTAATTCCTTGCCGAAACCTTGCGCAGCATCCACATGCAGGATGGCCTCGCTCCTATTCAAGATCGATGCGATTTCCTCGATCGGCTGGATGACGCCGGTTTCATTATTGACGTGCATTACGCTGACCAGCAGCGTGTCCGGCCGCACCGCTTTCCGCACTGTGCCTGCATCGATTGCGCCACCGGCATCAGGTGAGAGGTACTCCACTTGAAATCCGCGCCGCTCGAGCTCGGCGAGCGGCTCGAGCACCGCGTTGTGTTCGATTGCGGTAGACACGATGTGCTTTCGTCCGGTTGCCTCGCCATGCCGAGCCAATCCCAATATGGCGAGGTTGTTGCTTTCCGTGGCGCCGCTTGTGAATACAACGTCCCCACGCGAAGCATCGACTACAGTGGCCACACGGTCACGCGCGCGCTCAACGGCCGCGCGCGCACGCCGTCCGTAGTCGTGGGTTCGGCTCCCTGCGTTGCCGAAATCCTCTTCGAGGTACTGCATCACCTCGTCTCGGACTTC
>DASXUA010000147.1:0-1624 GCA_036505095.1 Phycisphaerae bacterium | reverse complement strand
CCGTCAAACCGGGCGAGAAGATCCTGATTGAGGCCATCGACGTGCCGCACGACATGACGGCCGAGCTGATCCGCGTCGCGCGCCAGGCCGGCGCTGAGCCGCTGGTGACGCTCAAGAGCAACGACGTGCTGCGGGCCCTGCTGATTCACGGCAGCGAAACGCAAATCCAGACGACCGCCGACGTGGAGGCGCATCGGATGAAGCAGGTGCAGGCCTACATCGGCCTGCGCGGCAGCCGGAATGTGACCGAGCTTTCGGATGTGCCTTCCGAGAAAATGAAGCTGTATCAGTCGCTATGGTGGAAGCCGGTGCACGGCGATATCCGCGTGCGCAAGACGCGCTGGGTCGTCCTGCGTTACCCGTCGCATGCCATGGCTCAGCAGGCCAACATGAGTACGCAGCAGTTCGAGGATTTCTACTTCGACGTCTGCACCATGGATTACGCCCGCATGGGCCGCGCCATGCAGCCGCTGCGCGAGCGGATGCTCAAGACCGATCGCGTGCGCATCGTCGGGCCGGGCACGGAGCTGACTTTCTCGATCAAAGGCATCAACGCCGTGAATTGCGATGGCAAAGTCAACATTCCCGACGGCGAGGTTTTTACGGCTCCGGTGAAAACCAGCGTCAACGGCACCGTTCAGTACAACGCTGCCTCGATCTACCAGGGCATCCGCCACGACAACATCCGCCTGGAGTTCAAGGACGGCAAGATCGTCAAAGCCACCAGCAGCAACACAGCGCATCTGAACACCGTCCTCGATTCCGACGAAGGTGCGCGCTACGTGGGCGAGTTCGCCATCGGCTTCAACCCGTACGTCACGCAGCCGATGCTCGATATCCTCTTTGACGAGAAGATCGCCGGCAGTTTCCATTTCACGCCCGGCGCCTCCTACGAAGACGAAGCCGACAACGGCAACCGCAGCGCCGTCCACTGGGACATGGTCTGCCTGCAAGACCCGGCCCACGGCGGTGGCGAAATCTGGTTCGACAATACATTGATCCGCAAAGATGGCCAGTTCATCCCCGACGATCTAAAGCCGCTGAACCCCGAGAATCTGCGCTAAATCGGGGCGGGCGGTCGGCCCGCCGGCAGGCACTTGGAAGGGTGCATCGGAGCGGTTATCCTTAAGACTGCGCGAAACCTGCGGCCGCTCCAGGGGAAGGGCGGCTGAAGCTGCGCCGGGTCGATGCCATTCCGCTGCGTCTGGGCAAAGGAGACTTGCCATGTCATGCCGAGTTTTGGCTAACGTTGCCGTAATCGCGTCCAGCTTGTTCGCCGCGTTTGCTTCTTTCGCGGCCGAGAACGAAAAGCCCGCCGCGCCGGCGCTGCCGGCCGAGTGGGTCAAGACCTTCGAGTGGCGTTGCATCGGGCCGGCCAATATGGGCGGCCGCATCACCGCGCTCGCGGTTTATGAAAAGGACCCTTCGACGTGGTGGGTCGCCACGGCCTCCGGCGGGTTGCTGAAGACCACCAACAACGGCATCACTTTCGAGCATCAGTTCGATCGCGAGAGCACCGTCTCGATCGGCGACGTGGCCGTGGCGCAGTCCGATCCCAAGATCGTCTGGGTGGGTACGGGCGAATGCAATCCGCGCAACAGCGTGGGCTGGGGCGAGGGCGTCT